>JARGNK010000287.1:0-3276 GCA_029213145.1 Rubripirellula sp.
TTAAGTCTGGGTGCATCCATCCTACATATTGAGACGCCGGGTAGTGTGGGCTCGCGACATTAAACATTCGGGCGCGAAACGTTCACAGAATTCGAGAAAACGACGAGATCAGTGCTGGGATTGCTAAACGGTGGCGACCCTACCTGACTCCCATCCCTCGCTTGATGACGTGTACCGAGGTCTCGCGGAAAATTTTTGATGTCTGTCTTGAATCAACGCTGCTGTTACGCTCGTGTCCGAGATTGGGACGCACAGTATTTTGCAAGTATTCTCGGTGTTTCGCGAACAGCTGAGTGTTGCGACGCCGCCACCTAAATCATCTGCTCAGCGAGAGGTGCCGTTGTCGGAACGGCCACCGATGACTCTTCCCAATGGTCGCCGGACGAACTTCATATGCTGTTTTCCTGCAGCATTGATTACTCCACAACATCGAGAAGTAGATTTGAACGCCGTCAGGTCTGCTGGGAAACTTGCGCTTCTACCGGAATCTTTCGGTATGACTGTAATTGGCAGGCGTTGAGGCGAGGCGAAAGAACCTCGCCACTCTTTCCACGGCGGGGCGGCTGGGTTGATCGGGTGACGGCAATCACGCGTTTTACGGCAACATGCTTTCTAAGCCGGCTTGAATGCCCCCAATCGCCAGCCCAACTCCCATGGTCGCAGCGATCAATGCCACGATCGGCCACCCCAGCATTACAGCAAAGACCGTCTGGGATTTAAATTTCGTTGGCTGGTAACCAACCTGGAATTCAGCTTGACACTCGTGGCACCTGACTTGGTCCCCACGTCGGTTTTCGTTGAATTCGCGGGTGGTTCCGCACACCGTGCAAATAGCCTCAATCATGGCAGGAATCCTGTTTGTTTGAGCATCTTTCCGACAGTAGATTCGCGACGGATTCGCCCACGGTCCGCAGACAAAAATTGGTTTAATTTCGCAATTCGGAATGAACAAGTTTCAACGCGATGCATGGATTGGCGAATTCTTCCATTACAACGAGCAGATTCAGGGAGCGACGATTTGGTAATCAATCAGGGGTGGATTCGCCGACAATCGGTGACACGGTTTCAAGTGCTCGTTCGGCACAAAATGAAGACGCCAGGAATAGCTCCGCAACTGTGGCGAGTTTGGACGAGTTTGGGGGCGAGTTCGGGGGACGAGTTTGGGGACAGGCAAAGTGTGGCGAGATGGGCAAGGTGTGGCGAGATGCTAGCGTTAAAATTCAAGCGGAACATGGCCTGTCCCCGTTCGCCCCGTCGAGAAAGACCGTGGTGCACCTCGGCCCATTTTCTTTACCGTCAGCAACATTAGTAGCGGAACTCGTCAAGAGTTTCGGTTTTTGCCGAGTGACGAAAGTCTTGACGACTTCCGCTACGGTTTTACAAGAAGACCGCACCGCTGAAAAATCGAGAACTGAAGTCAGGAATCTCTTGATTAGCAGCCATGGTTCTAGCGGAGTTGAAATGGCTTCTTATCCATCTCAGCTCATGGGTGGAGGGGAAATGCATCGAGGACTGCGGGGAGGAATTGTCATCATTGTATCACGCAGCCAGCACACTCTCGTTAGCAATCTCCGTAAAGCTAAGAGGGGCAAAAGCAAAACGAGAAAAAACTCAGCAGATTTCCGTCGAGGTGATGATTAGCATGGCAGATGATCCCTAAAGTCAAGAGGTTTCAATTCGTCCGCCCCATTCCGATTCAAATGCCATACTCCTAACACATTCCCGATTGATCTGGTAACCCACAAAATCAAACGCATAACCTGATGAAACAGTTACTGCTGCCCTTACAGAATCCAGTATTTTGCTGATGCATCTGATGGACTGAGATATCGACGAATTCAGGCTGAGGAAATGGTTTGGGCAGGTTGTTATTACCGCTTGATTCCCCCTGCCAATCTCGACAATGAGGGAAAGATGGCTCACGGAGAACAGCAGCGTTTCATTCAAACTGTAGTACAACATTTTGATACTGATTTCCGGAACTCCCATGTACTGGAGATCGGATCCTACGACGTCAATGGCTCAGTGCGACAGTTTTTCGAGGGAGCGCATTATTGTGGCACGGATCTCATGGAAGGTCCCGGCGTGGATGTCGTAGCCGATGGTCATCTCCTTGATCACCAAGAGGAAAGCTATGACATCACGCTCTCTTGCGAATGCTTTGAGCACAACCCTCACTGGTCCACCACCTTTCTCAATATGCACCGCATGACCCGGCCAGGAGGATTCGTGATTTTCACCTGTGCGACGCGAGGTCGTTTGGAGCATGGCACCCAACGAACATCACCTGCAGAGTCTCCTGGCTCGCAAGATATTGGCTGGAATTATTACAAAAACTTGCAAGCTGAAGATTTCATAGAGCGGTTTCCCCTCGAAGAACTGTTCTCCAAACATCTGTTTCTAACGAATCGAAGCTCCAAGGATCTCTATTTTATCGGATCAAAAAAAGGGGACACGCTGATCTATGAATTCGACGCTGCTCGCTTAAAACAAGAGAACCGATCAGCTCAGAGAGAATTTGCGAGGCTCAAGTTCCATAGAAAAGGACTCTATCAGAAACTCACCTCTCCCTTGTCTTGGCTTTCCAGAATACCTTTGGAAGTTGCTGCCTTTCTGCCAGACGAGAAATTTCAAAATTTTGCGTTACGCTATCGACGTCTTTTGAAATTTCGTTAATCACTTCAGTTGCAGTCGCAATTCGCTGATACTCCCAGAAAAGGCCTTCGTCGTGTAATCACCGACCGGCTTGATTTTGTCATCGCCCAATTGAAGCCCGTCACCGGGCTGTGCCAAAACACACCTAGCGTCTGCTATTGCTGCAATCTTTTGGTTGACAAGCAGCTGCATCTTTCCATTAGTTGAGATGGTAGCAGTCACCTTCGTGATCCCTGAGGTAAGTGGCTCACTTGCAACCGCTTCGGTAAACTTCCAAGCATTACGCACACCCAACATCAACTTTCCATTGCGAATGTAAAGCGCATAGCCTTGCTTGTCGCCTCCTTGCGTGACAATGACACCGTCTGCACCCTTGCAGTTAAACGAAGCGGTGATCGTCACACTTTTTCCACCGTATTGAGGCGCGTTCGGCGCGGACAGGTCGTCACCCTGCTGCAGCTGGAAGTTCTTTTTGCTGTTGCGAGGCTTCTTTTCGGGCTGAGTCCCCAATGCCAACCCGTTATCTTCCGGCATGCTCTGATTCCAAGAGGGCGAGTTTGGGGACAGGCAAGACGAGTTTGGGGACACAAGACGAGTTTGGGGACAGGCAAGGTGTGACGA
>JARGNK010000287.1:3376-5531 GCA_029213145.1 Rubripirellula sp.
GGCAAGACGAGTTTGGGGACACAAGACGAGTTTGGGGACAGGCAAGGTGTGACGAGATGCTAGCGTTGAAATTCATACGGAACATGGCCTGTCCCCGTTCGCCCCATACGGAACATGGCCTGTCCCCGTTCGGAATTTCTACGCGATGGTCGATACCGACGACATCTTGCTAGCGATTAAAGGCTTCGCGGATCACCACGCAAAAGCGGAAG
This sequence comes from Rubripirellula sp., assembly GCA_029213145.1. Lineage (GTDB taxonomy): Bacteria > Planctomycetota > Planctomycetia > Pirellulales > Pirellulaceae > Rubripirellula. The sequence continues at coordinate 3,589 of JARGNK010000287.1, forward strand.
AGGTTCCGCAGCAGAATCCGCAGCAGTCCCCCCGAGAATCAGGGGGAACAGAAGAGACAACAGAGAGCGAAAGTCCCGTTATTTCGGGGGTTGTCTCTGATTGCCATACCATGGGAGTGGGCGATGAGGGACTCGAACCCCCGACATCTTCGGTGTAAACGAAGCGCTCTAGCCAACTGAGCTAATCGCCCTGGTTTTAATTCCAACCGGCGTGGCAACCGGTGGCTTCTCTTGTTTTCGGGGTAAAGCCCGAATCAGCGGTTGAGTGAACGTGCTCGGCTTGCTCGTCGTTCGGCTCGTACTCGAGCACGGCGATTGGTCTCACTCGGCTTTTCGTAGAACTCGCGACGCCGCATCTCTTTCTTGACACCGCTTCGTTCGACTAACTTGCGAAATCGACGAACTGCCTCTTGGATCGATTCTCTGTCTCTAACGACTAACCTAACCATATCTGCTCCGAACTCATTCTCTTCTGCACCCTCCGCTGGAACGGGGAACTTTGCCAACCCAACGCCGCTCCTGGCGAGGGCAACGAGGAGGCAGAGTTTAACGATCAATCCCCGCTAGTGACAATGGCTTTCTCTACGCTTTCGTGTTTTTTGAAATTCGAACCAAACCCACGTGCTGTACGATGTCGCCACAGGCAGGGGGGGGACGCCATCGTAAAGCCCTAAAAAAGCGGAAAAATCGGCTTGAAAGCTCTTCTTTTAGGGGCAGTGCCTCGTAGTTTGACCGTGATCGAACAGTGTCGGGCCGAGGAGATAGAAAGTGGCGGATTAATTCAACTGCCGGGATTTTAACAGCACGGGCTAATGAAGTCTTTGCTGCAACGCCCCTGCGTTCAGAGGCCCCTGCATTCAGAGGCCCCTGCATTCAGAGGCCCCTGCATTCAGAGGCCCCTGCATTCAGAGGCCCCTGCATTTAGAGGCCCCTCCATTCCGAGCCCCAGTTTTGAGACGGTGAGCAAAGCAATTCAGGCTGTGGGCAAAGCGGTGGATCCTGGGCGGCATCAGAAATTTCGTGACTGATAGAGGTTTACTAGCAGTCAAAGTTTGCCTCCTTTCACGGACCGGTGCGACCGGACCATGGCTGCCGATGTGTCGAGGATTGGTCGATGCAAGGGTGTGCCGGGTTTTTCACCACGGGCATTCTTTGCACTCCAGGCCAGTCCCTCTAGACCCAACCAATTGCATGTCGCCAGCTTCCCCGCCCCCAGAAGCCATCGAACCAGGTCAGTTGCTCAAAGAACTTGAACAACGGCAGGACGATGTACTGGCCCAGATTGATGAGCTGGATGAAAAAGTTCGGCAGGTCCTGCAAGGCCTTGGTGTTAGCCTTGATGAGTCAGACGAGACGCTCAGCTAGCGATCCCTCGAAGGTGTTTGGATTCAGCCCGCTTGATGCGGTGGTGAGTTGCATCGCGAGCTAACTGGGTTGGGGCGGTGAGAAAGGTTGGCCTGGGAGGGTTGGCCTGCGAGGGTTGGCCTGGGGCAGGCATAGGCTGAGGTTTGATAGCAAGTTGACGGCAGCACATAACGGGCGCGGTGGCTGGACGAGAGCATACCCAGGCACAACGCGCCTCTATCCCCGGGCCAGGCATCGCCCGTTTCTAGTTTGAAAGCAAAACGCTCATTGCGCCCGCGACTGCGATTGGCTAGCTGTCATCGGCAACGAGCGGTCCGATTGCTTGCTCACTGATCGCGCTGAGTCGTGCTGCAAGGCAGCCCCTCCGTGCCAACTCACGTCGAACAAGTCTCGTGTCATGTTGCAGCCAATGGCTGAGCTGGGGATTGAGTTGGACAGGGATGGTGAGGGGATTGATTGGGGGGATTGATTGGGGACAGGCATTGACTGGGGATTGATAGCAAAGCGGCCATTGATTGGGGACAGGCATTGATTGGGGACAGGCATTGATTGGGGACAGGCATTGATTGGGGACAGGC
>JARGNK010000288.1 GCA_029213145.1 Rubripirellula sp.
ACCGATGTGACTTTGTGTAACTCCGACGAAATTTTACTGATAAGGTTGCCGTCCAGATCACGCACGATGACTTTGCCATAGCGACCGGTGGCAAATCGTTTCCCGTCTGGCGAATAAGCGAGTGCGGTGATGGGATCTTTTACATTCTCGGCCGTGCGTATTGACGGTGTATGCAATTCACGCTTCAGATTGATCTCACCTCCTGGTCCTGGCGCACCCTGCTCAATCCATTCTTCGATGACGCTAATTTCGTCCTCGGTCGGCCGTGCCTCACCCTCTGGTGGCATCACTGGCTGGAGTTTCCCTCGAACCATTTGCAACAGACGACTGCTGTTCGGTTCCCCGGCAGTGACCGCCAATCCGGATTCACCACCCACCATCAGGGCCTTGTATGTTTCCATCACCAACCCGCCCTGCTCTTCCTCGGTCGTGTGACAGCTAATGCAGTATCGATCAAAAACTGGTCGCACATCTTTCACGTAGTCGACCGGATCCGCCGCTGACAAAGGGGCAGCCGTTTTTACAGCAAAGACCAAAAGGAAGCATCCAACGATGGAAGCAAAAGTTCGCATAATCGGGTCACTCAAAGAGAGAACGAGGCATCCAGGTTAAGAGGCATCCAGGTTAAATTGCCATCAATGGTTGAACGTAAATTCGGTGCTGGTCAAAATACTCCAGGCAACGTCTTGTAACGCAGTCGCACGATCATCTCCGTATTCCGCCACGATGGCCAAGAGATTCTTGATCTCAGCATCCGTTGGTTTTCGCGAAAGAGCCACCTGAAAAAGTTGCGTAATGATCTCGCCGTCCCCTGCCTGCTGCGACAGCAACTGGGCAATCCGATTCGAATCATCCGCCAACTTTGGGTTAAGGGTTTCCCCGTTCGACAGGTGCAAAACTTGAACCATGCTTGGCTCGTCACTGCGTTCACATTCGCACGTGATCTCGCGGGGGTTCCGTCCAAATGTTTTCAAGAAATATGATTTCACCGCCGAGTCGTATAACTCTATAGCGCGGGTACCCTTCGCATAGAAATCAGTATTCTGCGTATCTGCCCCCGGGAACGCGATTTTGTCGAATACCGTCGCTGTTCCCAACACCTGATCAATCGAATCGAGTAGTACTTCTGCCATCAATCTCCGCGGGTAATACCTGCTCAGGTACCGCAAGTCATCGCGATTCTCAGCCAGTGGCAAACTACTCCTTTGATACGTTTCGCTGCGGAGAATGGCCCGCATCAGCTGTTTCAGATCGAACTTTGAATCGATGACCCATTGCGCCCCGGCCGCCAACAGTGGTTCACAGGACGCGGGGTTACTAAGCCGCAAATCATCGACCTGTTCAACGAGACCGCGGCCGAAAAAATTGGCCCAGATGCGATTTGTGATCGCTCTGGCAAAGTACGGGTTCTCAGGGTTGGTCATCCACTCCGCCAAAACTTCTCGGCGATCACGTGTGTCATCAAACTTCATTGGTTCAGCATCAAGTGGTGCCGGAGGTTGTGGCTTACCCAAACTTGGCTGGATCAATTCACCACTCGAGGAAACATACAAAGTCCGGATGCCGTCACCGTTCCGCCCATCACCTCCCCAGCCTTTCGCCCGCACCCGCGAAAAAAGATTTGCCATCGCATAATATTGATCATTGGACCACTTCTCTAACGGGTGATTGTGGCATTTGGCGCAGCCGATTGACAAACCGAGGAATGCCTGGCACGCATTTTCGGTCATCTCCTCGGGCGACTGATGGAGCGCGTAAAAGTTGGTGGCACCATTCGCATCACTACCACCGGTCGCGGTCAGAATTTGCTGGACAAATTGATCCCAGGGAACATTCTGAGCTACCGCATCACGCACCCATTGGTAGTATGTTTTGACCGCCACCGGACGTAGCCGTGTACCATTGATCAACAACATATCGCACCAGCGATATGTCCAGTAATCGACGTAATCTTCGCTGGCTAGCAAGTGTTCAATCAACCAATCACGTCGTTCGGAGGCTGGCTTGGCAAGATAGCCAGTACGATCTTCCGCGTTTGGTAAACGCCCCAGCGTGTCGAGAGTGGCACGCCGCAAGAATGCGTCATCATCACACCTTGGTGACGGCTGAAGTTGCAATGTCTTCAGCTGCGTCAAATTGACGTCATCAATAAAATTGCGTCGTGGTGCGTTGGCATAAACTGACTCAGCGACTTGATAAGGATAGGGGACCGTAAATCGAGCCAGTGCTACCTTGCTGCCAAACCAAACCAAGATTGCGCCCTCTCCACTCCCCTGCACCGTTGCCAATCCACTCTCTTCAACGGTAGCGATCGCTTCATCAGTGGTCGAAAACTTGGACCAGTGTGTGACGTCAACAATACGGCCGTCATTATAGTGGGCATTGACGAGTACCTGAGAATGATCCCCGGGGGAAAGCAACGCGGACGAAGGCGTCACGCTAATACGATCCAGTCGCGCATCGTCATCGGCCGGAGCCACTGCGCCATTAGCGATCCACTCGGAGAGAACACGATAGTGTCGCTGATCAGTTTTCAAGACCAATCCACCTTTATGCGGTAGAGCTCCAGTTGGCTTCGCAAGAATCAAACTCCGTCCCGCGTCCGCAAGTTCAATTCGTCGCCCCCGTGCCTCCCGAGTGATTGCGAGGTAGTCTTGCTCCGGGTTGTAACCACGCAACGAGAGACGAAACCCTCCCTTCCCAGCCAGTGCTCCATGGCAGGCTCCAGAATTGCAGCCAATTTTTGAGAACACGCTTTGGACGTCGTTTCGAAAACTCCAGCCATGTTTACCACCGACTGATTGCACCGTCACCTGGCTCGTTGCTTGACGTCCATCAGCAGCAAGCACCGTGATTGCCGTCGAACCGTTCCCGACCGCCTTGGCGACGCCTTCTTCGATCACCACCACGCTTGGGTCACCTGATTCGAATCGCAGGTCGCTAATCGGCACCGCGGAAGAAACCACGTCGTCGCGCAGATTCACGGCAGTCAACCGCTGCAATCCGGTCGTACCATGCAGCGTGATTTCACGTGGCAATAACCGGAAAGAATCTCCAGCCACCGTGTAACTTGCAGAACCAAGCAAGAAAAAAAATAGGGTAAGGAGTCGTTGCAGCATCAGAACAACAGTTTTGAAGGAAGGTTTCGTCGGGGGGAGACACAACTTGTTGCCCAACCAATCAGGCGAATAATTCCTTGATTTCGCGAACGCCAAAATCGACCAGTGGGAATGGACGGCCGCCCGGGCCGGGGAGTTCGGCATGCAGATCGAGCCCGAGGCTTTTGAAAATGGAGGCAACGATTTCACCTGGATTTACGGGCCGGTCGGCTGGAACAGCGCCAATCGGATCGCTCGCGCCGATGGCTTGCCCCCCCGCGACGCCACCACCTGCGAACGTGCAAGAAAAACATTGTGGCCAATGATCGCGACCGCCGGCCGGATTCACCTTGGGGGTGCGGCCAAACTCAGCCAGCCCACAAACCATCGTGTCGTCCAACAAGCCACGCTCATCCAAGTCGCCGATTAACGCCGCATAGGCTTGGTCGTACATTGGCGCGACAATGTTTTTCATCCCTTCGATGGTGGTAAAGGGCTTACTGCCATGAATGTCCCACGTGATCTCGTTGAATACGGTCAAGAACGTATTGATGGTCACAAACCGAACCCCGGCCTCGATTAATCGCCGTGCTAACAAACAGCATTGCCCGAAACGGTTTTTCCCGTACCGTTCTCTGACGGCATCAGGTTCTTTGCTTAGATCAAAGGCCTCCCGAGCTTGATGACTGCTCATCATTCGGTAGGCGGATTCGAAATTCTTGTCCAACATCTGAGCTGACTCTGACGCTTCCAATTCCTTTAAGCGGCCCTCGATCGAACTCCGCATTCGCCTGCGACGGTCAATCCGTACATCGCCCAGGGTTGATGGAGGTAATAGATCGGGAACCTTAAAATTTTCCTTGCTCGGGTCGGCCATCAACGCGAAGGGGTCATAGGTCTTTCCCAGGAAACCACCGGCCTGTCCATTGGGCAAGTTACCTCCGCCACGCCCCATCGTTTCCGGCAGGACGACGTGGGCAGGTAAATCGCTGCGACGACCACGCATGTATTGCAACACTGCACCAGCGTGAGGGTAATTCACGCCGCCGGTGAACTGACGCCCCGTTTGCAACATCTGCCAACCAGCATCGTGAACTGCAGCCGCGGTGTGATAACAAGATCGAACGATCGAAAATTTGTCTGCAATCTCAGCGTGACGCGGCAAGATTTCCGAGAGCTGAAAATCGCCTTTCGTCGAAATCGGTTGAAACGGGCCGCGCACTTCCGCCGGAGCCTCCGGCTTCATGTCAAAGGTATCCAACTGACTGGGTGCACCAAGATTAAAAATCATGATGCAAGATCGCTTATCCTTCTCGGGGTCGACCCCATGTTGCTCGGCTGCTGCCAAATATTGTGGCAGTCCCAACCCGATTGCTCCCAACGCACCAATTTGCAAAAAATCGCGACGAGTGGTGCCGTTGCAGGTGTGAGAGGACGCACGCGATGTCAAATTGAGCATCGTGAAACCCTTCTTGGGTTGGCGGGAGAAACGACGGCGAGGAACACGATGGCTTAGAGGCGACTCTTCGCCGACACCATCCTAATCAATTTTAACGCTATCGGAGTGGAACCACGCCCCAACTTTTGATCGAAATGCGTTGGGCTCGATTACCTTGATTCCCCGCTTCAGATTCCCCGCTTCAACCAGCTTTTCATTGGATCGAGTTCCCCCAATTCGAACGCCGACGTTTTACCACTCAAAACGCAAAGGTTCCCATTGAAGGGCCAACCCAAGACGAAAAGTTAACTGAAAGCGTCCTGATTACGTGATTTGAATTTTCAGTAGTTCAACCATCAGCGTCATGGAGTTCAAAACCATGTGCACGACAATTGGACCGGTCAAATTTCCGGTTTGGCGATAGAGGTATCCCATCCCCAGGGAAAGAAAAAACAACGCGATTGGAGCCGCGCCCTGCCCAAGATGCATGCAGGCAAAAAGTCCGCTGGCGGCAAATACAGGCCAAAAGGATACCGGCCGCCAGCCATCCGCTTGTTCTCTATCAGCTGCTCCCGATGGCGCGATTGGTGGTGGGTCTCCAAGTCGCTGAAGTCCTCCCTGCAACAAGCCTCGCAACATGAGCTCTTCTACCACCGGTGTGACCAATGCAGTCCCGAGCATCGTTGTGACGAAAACACGGGGGGTCGCAAAGGCTGCCAAAGAATTCAACACCTGATGCTCATAAGCGATCAACAGCGACGCAGCGGCATTGATTAGAAGCACCGGCGGGATGATCAACAATGCCGCTTTCAAACCGACTACCAGATCCTCCCTTCGTGGCCAGAGGCCGATGATCCGCAAGGGTTGACGGAAAAAAAGCCCTAGCCAACCAATTGCAATCAAAATGCTAATCACGCCCGCCGCAGTATTCGCCAAAGTCGACGCGATAAAACTGCGT
>JARGNK010000041.1 GCA_029213145.1 Rubripirellula sp.
GACGAAAATCAGTTGCTTGCCATTGGGATGCCACGCCGGATAGTCATCTCGTTCTTCTGAGGTTGTGATGCGGACAACGTTGTTGCCGTCAATGTCCATGACGTAAATGTCGTAGTTTCCATCACGAGTGCTCGTAAATGCGATTCGCTTGCCATCGGGTGACACCGCGGGGCGAATGTCCATCAGCGTATTGTCTGTCAGACGCTTTTCATCTGTGCCGTCCAGATTCATCGAATAGATTTCGTAATTGTTTTCACGGCTGTTGGTGTAGATGATTCGCTTTCCGTCCGGTGTGAAGGTTGGCCAATTACTAATCCCTTCTGATTCGGTCAATTGTTTCTTGTCTGATCCATCAGGTTTGACGGACCACAGTTGTTGTGGGCCTGTTTCCGCGAACGCGTACACGACCAAATCGCTGCTTGGAGAGAAACAGGGGCTTCGTGTTCCACCGCGACCCGAATGCGTAATGTACGCATCTTTCTTCTCAGCCAAGTTGCGAATGACCAAGCGTGCGCTGAGGTTACCTGTGCACTCGGTGAAAACGACGTAATTACCGTCTGGCGAATGGTGAGGTTCGAGTTGGTGTTTGTTGCCCGCGTCGTCGAATATTGGGGCCGGTTCGCTGTCACCCGGTTTGAATTGCATCATCCGGATCAGGTCTGGTGTTTCATCGTAACAATAGATGATGCTCTCACCATCATTGACGAAACGCGGGTCACGTTTAAAGGTGCCGTCCTGCGTCATTTGTTCGAATTCAGTTGCCGAAGCCACCGAAAAACAAACGGCAGCCATCAGCACGACGTGGTGAACTTTCACCATGATTTTCTCTGCTAAAGCAATTCGTGAATTAAACTTCCACCATCCAGCACTTTCATCTCCGCGCGTTCGCGAGCCCCGATTCCGCAGAGTTCGCTGATGGTGGTTCCTGCCATCAGCGGAGTAATTGGTCGTGTGACAGGGTGTTCCGCCTTTGCGTCACTCTCACCAATGCAGCGTCCCGGTTGCACTCCCGCGCCAGCCCAGATCGAGAAGTAGCAGTGTTGCCAATGTTCTCGCGCTGCACGGTTGCTGATATGAGGCGTGCGTCCGAATTCACCCATCGCAATCAGCAGCGTCTCATCGAGCATTCCGCGGTCATGTAAATCATCGACCAAAGCAGAGAACGCGCGATCAAAGATTGGGCAGTGTCGATCCTGTAGCAATTCAAAGTTGTAGATATGGGTATCCCAACCAAAGTCACCACCGGGCGTGAATGTTTCGACATATTCGCTCCAATTCACCTGCACGTAGGGAACCCGAGCTTCAACCAGTCGTCGAGCTAATAGACAGCTTTGTCCGAAAGTCGTTTGTCCATACTGGTCTCGCGTGGCCTGTGACTCGTTGGTGAGATCAAAAGCTTGCCGAGCCGCGGGATCGGTTAATAAGCCGTACGCTGCTTGATGAGACCGGTTCCAGTCGCGAATTCGAGCGGTGTCAAGTTGTCTCTGTGTCTGATCGAGCTCGTTTAGCAGTTGCTTACGATCGGTAATGCGGTTGGGTGTGATCCCAGGAAGCATGTTTAAAGTTGGAATGCCAACCTCGCCTCGTTCGCTGCAGCTGACGAGAAAAGGGTCATAGGCTTTGCCCAGGGTTCCACCGCCGTAACCTTCGATACGTCTTGGCAGATCGCGGGGGATTCCTCGGCCGACATAAAAGAAGGGAGGTAACGCTTCGGTTTGTCCTCGATGCTTGGCAACGATTGAGCCAAAGTTTGGCTGGATGGGGCCTGCGTTTTCTTCGTAACCGGTCAGTCCAACCGTTCCGGCACCTGGATGTCCGCCGTTGCTCGTTTGCATGGACCGAATCACTGAAAACTTATCACTGCAAGCAGCCATCCGTGGTAGCAGCTCGGTAAAACGCATGCCCGGAGTTCTTGTCGCGATTGTCCCGAACGGACCACGATATTCCATTGGGGCATCTGGTTTCGGATCAACCATGTCGATGTGACTGGGACCTCCCCAAAGCCACAGTAACAAGACCGATTTGGCCTTCGCTCGACTCCGTGCTTCTTCTACCGCAGCGAGCGAAGGCAATCCGCATCCCAAGGCAAAAGGAACACTTGCTGCGGTCTTGATGAATCCTCGACGCCCCATGCCATTGCAGGTCTGGGCTTTGAATCGGCCGAACTCTAACACGAGAGCTCCCTTTCGTCGGTGGGGGGCGGGTAATTAAAGGCGGGCTTCCTCTATTACAACGTTTGGCACTGCTGTTTTCAACACGATTTGACCGTATGGGATCGACTTTCAATTTCTTTTCACGCTTTGCGGCACGCGGGGACTTGATCAGAACGTGCAATGGGGGGCACGGATGCAACTCAGCCCATCCACGGAGGCGATAACTTACCGGCAACAAAAAGGTTTTGCTGGATGAGCATCACTCAGCCAGATCGCTCTTATCAAGAAAAGAATAATGCGGGGAGAACTTGGGGAACGAGCCATTTGAGAATCGGGGATGGAGAAAAGTGCCGATTCGTGTTGATCGCGTTCTGGCTTTTTCTTCGCAAACAAGCAATGCCAAACGCAGACGCGAACTTTTGCAAAGGAAACTTGCGTCCCGAAGTCGAGGGTAAGTCGATCCGGTTTCAGCATTTCTTTTTTTTGCTTCGATTGATTGACACTTGCCTCGGCGCGATCCGTGCAGTCTGGTTATTTTCCTGCTACCGTGTGCCCAACGCCTTGAATCGCGCATGCATTGATGACCGGTGATGCCGAAGAATCCGGGTGTTTGTTTTCGCAACTGCTCGCGTGATCCAGGAGATCTTTGAATGAATCAGAAGGCAATGTTCGCGTGTTTATTTCTGGTTTGGCTGCCACATTCGCTCAATGGGAATGAGCCGCAAAATGTTTGGCCAGATTTGGCACCGGGTGAAACGACACGTTTGATGGGAACCAAGCAGCCACAAAGACCAGGTGAGAATCCTCCTGTCACGCGTGTTGAGAAAATCACGCAGCCAACTTACACGGTCCATCTTGCGCCAGAGCCGAACGGGGCAGCGGTCGTGATTTTACCCGGCGGCGGATTTGGAAAAGTTGTGCCTGATATGGAGGGTACCGAGGCTGCGGAATGGCTGAATCAACACGGTGTCTCAGCCTTCGTGGTGAGTTATCGAACCAAACAGGGAAGGGGAGACCCCGGTTGGAAACGTCCGCTGCAGGATGCCCAGCGGATGTTGGCGTTGGTGCGGAGTCGGGCAGATGAATGGGGGCTGAATCGAAATCAAATCGGACTGCTCGGCTTTTCAGCAGGTGGTCAAGTCGCGGTGCGTTTGATCTGTGCGGATGGGCGACTTGCCTACGATCCGATCGATGCGGTTGATCAGGTTTCGCATCGACCTGATTTTGCAATCTTGGTTTATCCCTGGAATCTTTATGACCGGGAACGCGATGACTTTGTCGACGGGCTAGCCGTCCCGAAAGGTTGTCCTCCTGCTTATCTGGTTCACACCGACGATGATCGTTCGACCTCGCTAGGCGCCGTCTTGTTCTACACGCAGCTTAAAAAGATGGGGATTCCCAGTGAACTGCACGTTTATGGTAACGGCGGGCATGGTTATGGGCTGCGTCAGATCAAGGGATCTGAGATTTCGTCCTGGCCAGGCCATGCAGCACATTGGTTGAACCGTTGGTTGGCAAGCCAATGAGTGAATCGCGTGGTGCGTTGTGTTGATCGGCTTGCGATCGCGAATCATCAAGCACGTTGAGTTGCGATTGAGGGTCACCGGAAGCTACGCTGCACACTTCACCAAGGCTTCAAGCTGCACCCAGGTTTCACCCTTCATCGAGCGGATGGGTTACTTGGCTGCGTGGGTTTCGAAATCAATCGCAGCGCCCGATGGAAGCGGTTGAGGTGACGAGGTTGGCCCATGGATTTCCAGCAGGGCGGGGCCGTTGGGTTGCTCTACAAATTGAACTCGGTCAATGGCCATCTGCCGTGGCTCCGTTCGGGTCAGGTCGAAGTGACGGTGATAGACGATGAAGAGTTCCTTTTGGTCGGGTGAGGTTGTAAATCCATGATGTGCCGTCCCGTGGGCATAGGCAGTCGATTTCATGATGGGATTGTGGTGGTGTTTTTTCCATGGGCCGAGCGGATGGTTCGCGGTGGCGTAGCCAACGGCATAATCTGGGCTCTCAAAGTGGCTTCCGGAGTAGGTCAAGTAGTAGGTGTCGCCATGTTTCAGCATCGCAGGGCCTTCTGTGATACGGCCGCGGTGTTGTTCCCAAGGTTGGTCTGGCTTGATCATCCGCTGTAATGTTTTAGGTTTGACGGTCACCATGTCATCGTTCAGTTCACCACCCCAAATCTCATTGCCTTGATTGAAGTGAACGTAATAGAAGTAGAACTTCGAGTTGCCATCGCGGAATACGTGGGCATCGATCCGAATCGTCGCCGGTTCGATTGGTAAATCTCCGATCTGCTCAAATGGCCCCGAGGGATGGGAGGCTTTGGCAACACAAATGCGTTCATCTACCGCATAGTAAAGGTAGAAATCATTCTCACGTTGGATGATGTCGGGCGCCCAGAATCGTGACCTGCCCCAGCTTTTTTGCGGTGTGATCGCGAACCCCTGATCTTTCCATTTCGACAGATTCTTTGATGTGTAGAGGCGGATTCCTCTGGGCATGGTTGGATGGTCGGGCGAATAGGTGCAAAAGGCGTAATAAGTCCCCTCAAACAGCAGGACGCCCGGGTCAGCACATGCCATCTGGACCGGATTGGTATAGGACGCATGAAAGGAGCGTTGAGGAATATCTCGTATTTCTAGGTTTTGAAATTCAGCTCCTGTTCCCAGGGCCCGCAATCCGATCCCCCCCTCCTGAAACCGCGAATCGATCCCGTCAAATTTGGGAAAGCGTTTGCTTTGAACCGCGATGGGGAGCTGGTTCATCCAAGCCTGGATCTGGTTTCCACGCACTAGTAATCGAAGGCTAATCCACTGGTCGTGAGGGACCGCGGTTGGCCGGTTCGCAATGGCATGCCAGTTGCCGTCGGAGGCACCCCAGACAACATTTTCGTGCCCCGCATGGATCCCGACATAGTAGCCGTTGTATTGGTCAATGCCGAAACCCGGTTCGGAGACACGAAAGATGATCCCAGCCTGAGAATCTTTTTCCGCTCGCACCTGAACGGTCATTTCAAAGTCGTCCCGTTGTACGCCTTTGATTAGGGCTTTGGCGGGATGGCCATCAGTCACTGAAAGAACACCTGCTTTGGATCGCCAATTGCCACCCCAAGCGTCCCAGTCGGAAATGAGTTCCGAATCAACTCGCGAGGCAAAGGAAAACGATGTTGGTTCTTGTTTCGAAAGGTCGTCGCCAAACACCGGACCACGTTCTGCCAAGTGAAGCCCAAGGCACAAAAAGATACCGAGCAGCCATTTCACGGAATTTAACGGAGCATTCTGGCTCCTGGTAATGAGGTACCGGCTGAGGAGACGCTGGGTGTTCAGGACTGGCCGATGGTTTTGAGCAGAATTTCGCGCGGCACTCCTCATCAAATCCTCCAAGTGATCGAGCAATATCATCCAGCCGATTCGGCGGGATTGAGGTCGGACCGGGCCAACAGTCGACGGATCGAACCGCTTTGCTAAACGTTAGCTGGTAGCGATTGCGAGATTAGGCTGCGGGCGTTTAGAGAACATGATCATACCCGCACCGGCCAAGACAAGCACGGTGGCAATACCCAGCCAGAGTGGCGGGAGGTGAGCTTGATTGTCAAAGCCCGCACCAAGGAAATCAAGCTTTTCCTGGTAGTAAAGGACCATGTTCAACAGGCCGTTGTGAATGAAGTGGATCAACATTCCTGGTAGCACGCTACCAGTTCGGTAAGCAACCCATCCAATGATCAAACCCATCAGAGTAGAAGGAATGAATCGCTCGATGAGCAATGTGTTTCCCGTCAATACATGAAACAATCCGAATAGCAGGGACGTGATCATGATCACCCGAAAGGGTGAAACCACCCGCTGCAGTGACGAGAACAAGTATCCACGAAAGCAGAATTCTTCGATCACTGCGGGAGTCAATGCAAAAGCAGCCAGCAGTACAAAAGGCGATGCGGCCCGCATTCGGTCAATCGCTTCCTTCGCTTTTTCGACTTGTTCTTCACTCAGCCCGCCGATTCCCAGACCGTCTGCAATCACAAACGCTTCGTGTGCGAATGCCCAAGACCCAAGCCCAAGGAGTAAGCCGCCGATCCAAGCAGTCGGATGTGGCAGCCGAATTCGAAACGTCGTTTTGATTCGGTTGCGTTCCAGCCAGGCCATCGCGAACGGGACCAAACCAAAGGTCAAGATCAGGGCGAATGCGTTGAACAGCAGCTGGACTTCGATTGGTACGACATCTTTAATCTGTTGCAAAAACCGAATCAGACCGTTGGAAACCAAAAAATAAATCGGCACCAGCATCGCCAGCATCATCGCGGCGGCCTGGACAGAGGGCGCGTCGCTGATCTGCCGCGGGCGTCGGAGCATGGATCCAAATGATTTCTCACTCGTCCGCGTGACTGCATCACTGCCGAATAGTCGTGCCGCGATTGACAATGCTGCGGCTGCATAAGCAATCGTGCTGGCGATCGCCGCCATCGCTCCCATCGGGTCGACGTCACCGGCCAAGGTGTCGCGGGCTAACAGAACAATGTTGATCAGTGGCAAAATCGCCATCGCACCTTGGAGGGTGGCCCCCGGCATCAGCGACAACATCGCGGGCGTCAGTGACAGAAGCATCACCGGAATCAGGTAGGCTTGAGCTTCTTTAAAAGACTTGGCAAAGCTTGTTAAGGACAGCAGCAAAGCCGAGAAGAATCCGCTGAAAAGAACCAGGAGTGTCAGGATTTGCAGGATCGCCAAGAATGGAAAGGCATCTTCCCCGGTCAGCAGAGAAAGGAGTCCGCTTGCCCAGAGCGTCGAAAACATCGCGACTAAATTGGCGATTGCGGTCAGGAAGGCGACCGTTACCACCGCCGCGTATTTTGCCAGCAGGATGTAGCCTCGAGGCACCGGTGACGCCATCACCGATTCCATGGTTCCCCGCTCACGTTCCCCTGCCGTTAAATCAATCGCAGGATAAACAGCACCGGTTATCGTCATTAGGACGAGCACCAAGGGGACAATCGTTGCCAATAAGTCTCGGTTTTGTGCCTCCCCGACATCGACGACCTCAATGCGGACGGGTTCTGAATAGTTCGGCGAGATCCGTTTGAGTACAAATTCAACACTCGCCAAACGAAGCCATTCCAATCTTTCGATCAATATTCTTCGAGCGGTTTGGCTATTGGCGTCACCACGCTCGGCGAAGAACTTAACCCGTGGGATGGGGCCGTCTAATTCGTCAATTTGGATTCCGACGTCAATGGAGTCACTACGGACCGCCTGCTCAAATGATTCATTCGATTCAGCTTCGATTACCGTGACTTGAAATTTCGCCATTTCACCACCGCTGGCGTCTAGGATTGCCTGCGGTGGTACGCTTCTAGGGTCGCTCAACCATTGGTCCAGTCGAGACGCTTCGGCCTCGTTTGCAACGCAGACCGTAAATCCTTCCACGGTTTTACCGGAAGCCAGCAAAAAACGGTTTAATGCCATGCTGAGAATCGGGTAGACCAGCAGTGGCATCAGCAACAGAGTCACGATCGTGCGGCGATCGCGTAGTGTTTCTCGTAATTCTTTTTGGCACAAACGCCAAAGCCGTCCACGGAACTGGTGAGAGGACATTCGGATTAGCTCCGCAGCAGTTCGATGAACATATCTACCAGGTGTTCGCAGCCAGTGGATTGCTGCAAATCTTCCAATGTGCCGGTGTGGCTCATTCTCCCCTGATGCAGCAGACCAAAGCGATCACATAAACGTTCGGCCTCATCTAATCGATGAGTACAAACAACGACCGCTTTGCCGACTTCGCGCAAATGCCCAATGTATTCGAAAATGGTTTGTACGCCCGCGATGTCCAACCCACGAGTCGGTTCGTCCAGCAGCATGACGGGCGGATCATGAATCAAACCACGAACCAGGGTAACCCGCTGCCTCTGGCCAGTGCTAAGTGAACCGGCACGCCGATCTAACAGGGATTCGATCCCCATCAGTTGCGCTAATTCCTCACATCGAACCTGTGCCAATTGAGGGTCGACTGCGTATAGATCCGCGAAATACATCAACATTTCGCGGACGGTCAGCCAGGGGTAGACGCCGTCACTTGCCGAGACGAAACCCAGCTTTGATTTCACTGCGATCGGGTCTTCTGCCGTCCGGGACCCTTCCACCTCGGCGTACCCCCCGTCAGGCGTCAGCAGCCCCAAGACCATTCTCAGCGTGGTCGTCTTGCCAGCACCGTTCGGGCCGAGCAAGCCGAACACCTCCCCCGAGGCAATTTGGAAGGACAGGCTATCGACCGCGCGCAGTTCCCCGTCGTCGAGGGGAAAGATTTTCGTCAGAGAATCGACTGTCAGCATGTTCGAATCATAGCGTAAACCGGTGATCCGCACGCTGGCCCGCGAGCGTAAATCAGAGTGGTGCATCGTCTCGGTAGGGTTAAGACCCGGCAACCCCGGATGTCAAACAGTCAAAGAGGGGCGTGGACTCACTTGCGTGCCGGCCAACCGTTGGCGTCCATCCTAAGGCCCAGTCGCAACTTCGGTCCGGAAAACTAGGAGTGTTGAACAAAATCGAGCCGTCTCACGCCAGACCGGATGCGAGTTGATCGACAGCGATTGATCGGCAAAGGTTGATCGGACGCTGGACGATGGAATATTCCGCGCCTCCTACACTCGTTTGCGACGATTTGGCATCAGCTGATGCCTGCATGCTGGTGGTGCTCGGTTTTGAAGGCGATTGGTGAAATTTGACCGGTTTACGACTTTATGCCGGTTTCCACGGTAGACGGCATACACCCCATTGCCCCTGGTTTTCATCAACAGCGACTTCGATCCAATTCAGATGATCACCAAAGGTGGAACGGGTTTTTTCAATTACACGCTCAGCGATCACTCTGGCGATTTCTTCGGCGGTGGTATTAATGACTGGTAACATAATGCAATCTTCATTGGGAAAAACCCAGCGGCGGTCTCGGAACCGTGCGGTCGTCTCTTTCTCATCGGAGGTGATTTTGATTTCGTCGTGATCGCGAGGCAAAATCACATGATGGTCGAGTGCCTGAGTCTGTTCCAGCACTGCGTCTCGCAGTGCGATGAAATCGACCACGTAGCGATTTTCGTCCAACGGCCCTTCGACGCTCGCCCGTACGCCGTAGTTGTGCCCATGGATTCGCTCGCAAATATCACCAGCGAAGGTGATGAAGTGGGCAGCCGAAAAGATAAATTGTTCTTTTTCAACATCAACGCGAAAGCAGGCTTGGCTCATCATCTCGTTACAGGTTGGGGGTTCTAAGTAGGATGTAAAGCGAAGCTGCGATCAGGTCAGCGGTGGTGCCCGGATTCAATCGGTGCGACGGGTCACGGAGGTAATCGTCGAAATTTTGGATGCTAGCGGCATCTTCGGCGTCGACCTCAGCGGCACGCAGCCGCACCGCAAAGGCGGCTTCGATACCATTCTTACGAGCGATCAAGCTGTCTGTCTGATCTCGAAGTAATTGTAGGTGTGCCATTGCGATTCCATTCAGGAGATCGCCGCTCTGATTGATTGAATGCCAGACGATCGGCAAGACTTCTTCAAATAGATCAACGAATTCGGTCGCGTATTGCTTGGCAACCCGATCTCGATCCATGGAAAGTCGCATTGCTTCGAGAACATCAACTTCCCCATATACCGCTGCGATGTCCATCGAGTCGACTTCTCCCAGTCCCCCCGCACCCGCGATTTGAATTGCGCGAAAGATGTTTTGCCCGTCTTGGCCGTCCAGTGATTCGAGGACGATGTTGATTGCTGATAACCAATCTTTTGCATTCCGTTGTTTACGTTCAAGGCGGGTCATCAATTCATCAGCGGCGACGAGTGGACCAAGCAATAGCAGGATGCCCAAGTTGACATTTGTCTGGGTAAGGCCGTGCGTTTCTTCAACCGCCTTGTAGATACGCTTGGACATTCGCTTCGAATCGCCGTCAAAATGCTTCGCTGCAATGTCGGCAGCGACAACGAAGTCGAAAAACGTCAAATCTTTGAACGGTCGCCCCGGATAAACATTTCCCACTTTCGGTGCGGTGACCTCTAAAACACTCGCCCATCGAACGGCGTCCGCCGGCTTTTGGATTAGTCTTCGAATCGAGTGAAAAGGATCAGTCATCGCCGCCGCTCCGAACGGGATCGCTGTTGCGTTCGGACTCGGCAAAGAAATTTTCGATTCCGTCGAGGACTTCGGCATTCGCGTCTTCCAGCACGTAATGCCCGGCATCCTCGATTTCAATCACCTTGGCTTCGGGCCAATGTTGTTCGAACCGCCGCAAGCATTCAGGACGAAAGCACCAATCTTTCATTCCCCAGATCAAGGCAGCAGGCATCGCTGACAACTCGCCCAGTTGTGACTCCAATTTCGCGAGCGTTTCAAAGGTAGGGTGCGAAGGACGCATCGGAATATCACGTACAAAAGCATCAATTGCGACTCGATTCGCCCAGCTGTCATAGGGCTGCAAGAGTCCGTTGGCGACTTGAGAATCTAAGCGATTTCGGGACATCGCCATTGTAATCGCCGCGCGAGCGAATGCATTGAGTCCGCGGACTGCGAGGGGCCCCAAGCCCGGAATCCTGCAAGCCGCAATTCGCCAAGGTAAGTAGGGTGGGGGAAATGCTCCGGTATTCAAAAGCACAATCCGTTCGAATTGAGACTTTCGTTCCAGCAGCGTTGCCAAGCCGATTGCACCACCCCAGTCATGGGCAATTAAGGTTACTTTTTGCAAATCAAGCTCATCCAGCAGACCGATCAGATTATCCCGATGAGCCGAGAGAGTGTAGGGAAACTGACCGCGCGGCGGCTTGTCGCTTCGCCCGCAGCCAAGGTGGTCGACGGCAATGACGCGGTATCGATCCGCGAACCGATCGATAATGGAGCGGTAGTAAAAACTCCAGGTTGGATTCCCATGCACACACAACAACGTTCGTTCGCCGGAACCAACGTCGAGGTACCTTTGGTGATACGCGCCGACGAGCCGCTCCTGGCTGGAGTATGGAAAGAGTTCTGGCATTTTGATTTATCAGTGCTAACGCCGGCTAGATTTGAGGCGTTCTAGTTGGTTCCATACGCGTGGTACAACGCACCAATGACCGATGCATGATCACCGCAAATTGAAAACTTGATTTTGACCGAATCGCGAAATCCATCCAATGCATGATGGAGGTAGGCTTGCTTTGCAGTTTGCAGATAGCGGTCGCGAAGATCACTCGTTAGGTCGCAAACGCCGCCGCCAATGACCAGCAGATCGTAGTCGCCGATGTAATTGATCATGAGCAGCGAGATCCCCATCGCTCGCGCCTGATCGTCAAATAGTTGCAAGGCCAAGGCGTCACCATCGGCTGCTAATTCACGCAGTCGCTTCGCTTTGTCTTTCATCGTTCCGGCGACAGAATTCAATGAGTGGTCTCGCCATGTGTCGAGTGATAGGCGATAGCCAAGTTGATGGGTCAGTGCTGTCAGCGATACTGCCGACTCGGTTGTGCAGTACGCATTGCCAACTTTCAGCTGTTGGTCATGCTCAAAACGGAATGCGTCTGCCGGCAGCATGAGGTGTCCTGCGTGACCAGCCCGACCTTTCTCTCCACGGATCGTGACACCATCACGAACTTCTCCGCCACCAAATCCGGTTCCAACTGCAACCATGAACAGAGAAGAGATTTCTGTCGGTTGGGAGTCGGGCGGAAATGAAATTTCGGACCATTGGATATTTCCGGTTCGCGCTGCATATTCCCCTAGTGCGGCGGCTTGACCATCTCCCACGTAGGTTACTGGAACGTTGCTGGCGAGGCTGGCAAACGCTTCTTCCAGCTTAACGCGAATCGGACACCGATCCCATTGTTGTGGATCAAGATTTGGTGTCTGCAGCAGCACGCCGTCTAGTGTCGCCGGGCCAGGCGTTGCCAGTGCGATGGAGCGAACTTCGTTGGGGTGATGCCCCAATTGGTCCAGGGTCTGTGCGATTTGATCGACGATGTTTCCGGTTGTGGTTGCCGGACCGTCCTCGCTGCAGGTTGGAAATTGTTCGCCAACGCGCAGCACGTTTCGTTGCTCGTCACCAACCGAAATTGTGGTTGTTGTTCCGCCAACATCCACACCGACAAACAACGTCACGCCACTTCATCCCCCGCGTATGAATCGTCCACGGCCAATAGTTTGGCGTAAATCGATGTTTGACGCGATAGGGTGCGGCGGATTGTGAGAGTGAGCCCGCTGGCGGGCGTTGTAAATTCAAGGCATGCCAAAGATCCCACCAAAACAGAGCACTGGCTTCAAAACAGAGCACTGGCTTCAAAAACAGAGCACTGGCGTCAAACGCTGTCCACAGCTACCGCTTTGACATTAGCCCGTCGAGCCATTCGGTCCACTCTGAAACTCTTTCATCCGAGAGCGGAGGATCGGGGAGAGAACGGAGGCGTTTGCTTCCTAGCGAGCCGGCTTCTTGGGCACGAACCGTCAGGAGGCCATTGAAATCTAATTCGAATCCAATCATTCGGGTGGCTGGATTCGACTCATTGACTTGGAAAGCATAGCGTCCCAAGGAATGCCAATCGTTGCCATCGATGCCGGACGATTCCACGAGTGAGAGTGTCATTGAATCACGCTCTTTACCGACAGTCAGACGCCGATTGGTTCGTGCGGGAAGCCCCGTTCCACGGGGAATAATGGGTAAAATCCTGCGGCGATTTTTAGCGTCTTCGACGACAATTCCGATGCTCTGGCCCGAAACGATTCGAGGCGGTTTGGCAAAATCGCCACGGCCCGGTAATTCGGAAGCAACACATGCGGCGGCTCCTCGGGCTGCATCGGAGCGGTCGAGCGAACGACAGGTGACATCGTGCGGTGTATCACGCAGAACGGCGTCTCGCACCGTTGGCATTCTCATTAGGGGGCCTTGGGTGAAGCAGAGCTCGACCTCGTCGATTCCGACATCGGCTGCCTCACAAGCTTGGCTGATTGCTTGTCGAACGCCAGCTGCCAATTCCTCACAGCGTTGAAGCCAATGCCGACGGTCGATCTTAACGGAAAGCATCTTTCCGCTGCGTTGTATTTTAATTTTGACGTTGGGCATTAAGAGCATTGAGTTCATCGCCCTTTCACAGGCAATTTGCAGTCTGGCTCCGTATCGTGATATTTCTCGGGGGTCGAACCCATATTCCTTCAGAAACGCATCGGCTGCCATGTCGACTAAGCGTTGGAGCCACGGCAGTGTTCCTGTATGCCAATGTCCACGCTTGGAAAGCTGATGCAGTCTGGTTGAATCCCAGCGAAATAAGGCCACGTTAGTCGCTTGCCCAGAAACTCCGACGAATAAAATCGGTTTCCCCACACCCCGCTGCGAGGCAATTAACGTTTTGTCGAGGATCGCGGTCGTTTCCGAATCGATCACTAAAGACTGGGCCAGTGCGACTGAACGATCAACCAAACGGACTGACGTCAGGCCGGCGATCTTGGCCGCCTGCAGAACGCTTCGCCGATGCAATTGATCGTAAGACCCTGGAACGGTGATGGCGGTCGCCAGCGGTGGAGGCCCGTCTGGCCAACTGTTCTTCACCATTTGACGAAACAGCATCGCGAGCAGAACTTCGGGCGGGCATTGCCGGCCTGCGATTTCACGTTCGACTAACAGTTTGCCGATGTAAATCGGAATTGAATGTGCGAGGTTTTGCGGTTGCTCCATGCGGCGATCCATCGCGGCACTGCCGAGCACCAGTTCGTTGTCGTGACTCGCGACCGCCATGCGAAAGATTGGTTGGTCCGGTCCACCGGCGGTCAATCCACTGACTTCGCCTTCGGATGACGCTTTGGCGGCAGCGGAATAAAACATCCCAAAATCGATCCCCAGCACATCACTGGTGGTTGCCATCGTCGATCCACCTGAAATGGTGCTCGATTCAACCGTGGTACGGCGCTGCTTGGTGAATTCTGTCATCCACATTGGGGCTTCGTCATCACTGCTGTAAGCGTTGAGATCGTCGATGACCTCGTCCAGTGATGCGTAACGTTCATCCGGTGACTTGGCCATCATGCGATTGAAAATCGTTGCCAAGCCCAAGTCGACATCGTCGCGAACCTGCATTAGGTCGGGGATCTCGCCGTGGCGATGCCCATTGACCAAGTCGAGATACTCGCCGGTAAACGGGGGCCGTCCGGTCAACAGAAAGTAAAACGTGGCTCCCAGTGAATAAATGTCTCCTCGGGAATCGGGGCTACTGGAATCTTCCAATTGCTCCGGCGACATGAACGGCAGGGTTCCTACCAAACGGCCTTTTTTCTTCTGCTCGTCTTTGGCGTTGTCTTCTGTCAGATCTTGATGAATCAAACTAGCATTGCTGATGGTCGCCAAGCCGAGATCGAGAACTTTAATCGTGCCGTCCACTGACCGCATCAGGTTGCCTGGTTTGACATCGCGGTGAACGATGCCGGCGCGGTGGGCGTGCAGCAATCCGAGGGCGGCTTGGCGAATGATCGCAGCGGCTTGGCCGACCGAAAACGGCCCCTCCTTCGCGACGATTTGGCTGAGCGTGTCACCATCGATGAACTCCATCGCCAAGTAATGCACCCCACCCACTTCTCCCGCATCAAATGCGGTCACAATGTTTGGATGCATCACCCGTGAAGCCGTCCGGACTTCCTGATAAAAACGGTCGACCGAACGCTTATCCTGCATTCGTTCCAGTGGCAGCGTCTTAATCGCAACGATTCGCTGCATCCGAACGTGCTCGGCCAGATAGACTTGCCCCATACCCCCCGAGCCGATTAAGCGTTTGATCTCATAATCCCCGACCTCCTTGGGGATCTCGCCTCCCATTGGAGTCCCGTTGACCTCGATTCCCTCGTCATTCTCATCGACGCTAAAAATATCTCGCGTCGGAGCGTCGGCAATCGGATAGTTGTCAGAGGATGAGTCAGTCACAATTTCAGCTAGCGATTCGTCTAGTTAGCTAGGTCTTTGGTAGTTCTGGCTTCTGCGGGATCGCAGACCGGTTGGGTAGGAGCAAAGCCCGGGTATTATAGGCAGCGTTTTAGCGTCCTCTCTTATCAATTTCGAGGGGCAAGTCACATTTAACGGAATGGGACCGGAGTCTGGGTGGCAGTCCTCTTGCGACCGTGCTTTGCCGTTCTAATTCACATAACACGCACAATCGATGAAAACACTACGAATCGCGACCCGACAAAGCCCCCTGGCACTTTGGCAGGCCGAACATGTTGCTGCACTGCTGAAAAAACAAGGTTTCCCGAGCGTGATCGTACCGCTGGTCAGTCGCGGTGATGTCGATATGACCCCGATTGATGGGACTCGACAAGTCGGCATGTTCACCAAGCGTATTCAACAGGCTCTGTTGCAGGATGAAGGTGATATCGCGGTCCATTCTTTGAAAGATCTTCCGACAGAAGTCGATCCTCGTCTTCGCTTGGCTGCCGTCCCCCCGCGAGAGACCGTCGTCGATTGCTTGGTCTCCACCGCCGCCTGGAGCTTGGACCAGCTGCCCGACCAAGCGAAAATCGGAACCGGCAGTCGCCGACGGGGGGCCCAATTGTTGAGTATTCGACCTGACTTAAACATTTTGCCAATTCGTGGAAACGTGCAGACTCGGCTTGCTAAGCTTGAGGCGGGAGAATTTGATGCCATCATGCTGGCAGAAGCGGGGTTACTCCGTTTGCAGATGGACGACTTGGCACGCAGCCAGTTATCGCTGAAGGATATGTTGCCTGCACCCGGGCAGGGGGCGTTGGGCATCGAGGTACGGAGTGATGACGACGATGCGAATCAAGCGTTGGCGAAATTGGATAACCCAGCAGCACGTGCTGCAATTACAGCGGAACGCTACCTGTTGGCTGCTTTGCATGGGGGATGCCTCGCGCCGATCGCAGCATTTGCTGAAATTGAGGCTGATCGATTTCGGCTCCGTGCCGTCGTGCTCCGGGGCGACGGAAGCGAACGGCTTGATGAAAGCGAATCGATTCCCTGGAATGTGGAAAATCCCATCGGTTGTGGGGAACAGATCGCCGAGTTAGTCACTAATCGGCTCGTCGAAAGCGGTGCTCGGGAGCTGATCAAGGCAGAGCGATAGAGTTCAAGCGATTCGGCCCCAGCGTGTGTTTATCCGGGAATGAACGACTTCATAGCTGGTAAGCTTCACAGCAATTAAGTTTGGCGTTTTCGTGGGGATCGCGTGCGTTTCAACTTGCAGGTGCTTACGCGTTCAGCGTGCGTCAACTTTGTTCAACTTTGATCAACTTTTTTCGCAGTGTTTGCCTGCTTCCAGAGGCGGCCCCGGCGGCATCCATCTTTCGCTTCGCCTTTCCTGCAGCTTCGAAGCCGATTTTGGGGCGTGACTCTCTGCGTCGGCAAACTTCCTGCGCGGATGCGGTTGTGGGCCTTCATCGTCAGAAAGTTTGTAAGCTCCATGGATCTACGCCTGCTCAACTGTTAGCTGGAGGCGCGCCAAAGACCTGAGACGCGTGGCGCAGGAAATGTCTTCCCGAAATGGTTTAAAAAATCGAGAAAGCCAACAGATTAAACAACGGGCAATTGCCTAGCTTGCCTAATCTGCCTCGGGTCAATCGCGGCTGCCGTTGGTTGTTCGGTACCTTTTCAGAAATTGGCATCTACCAATCCGACCTGCATCACCACCGCTTCAGCTTGGAGCAAGGGAACCAGCTATGGCAAAGACAGAATTCCAGCCGAGCCGACGTTACGTTGATATGTGGGCCCTACCCGGGATCCATGTTAGCAACATCGAAGTGTTGCAAAAATTGAAATCAGCAGATTCCAAGCACTTTAACACGCACATGGATGTCGTTGGAACGGTCTCCGAACAGGATGTGGAATCGGGAGATTGGGAGCAGACCCACATGGTTGGATTACGGACCGACATCTGGAGCGCAGATGAAAAGGAGATGCAGGACACTTTAAAATTGATGCAGCGTCAACGACGGCGGGCGCTCAAATCAAAGATCAAAAAGAGTGGTCGGTTGAATGAGAAGCAGCGCGCGACATTGAACGAGCAGCTTGATGCAGACCAAATCATGAATACCCAAGCAGGCGATATTGAAGCTCGCCGAATGGTCCTAAAGTTATTCAAAACGACGTCAAACCGCGTTCGATGGTGCGGAACGATCGAACAAGTAACGACGACCGAGATTCAGCATTCGATTGGATCGAACCGAGCCCTATTGTCGATGGCCGTAATGCTGCCGCGAACACAAATCGTCACGCACGTTCAGCAAAACCATCGTACTTGGCGGATTCCCGCGGTGTTCAGTGCCGGATTTTATCACGACGAGAGAATGTGGCACTTGATTTTGCGTCGCCGCTGGCTTTCACTCGGAGCCGATTTTGACATCGAAATCGATGGTGAACAGATTGGCGACGTTGATGGTCGCGTGGTGTCATTCGGATCAGATAGTTACATCAATTTGGGAAACCATCCGCTTGCCGGCAATACGCACTTCATGAATTTGTTGACACTCTTCACTGCGAGCGTTGGCTACCACAAAGCAATGCGACGGAGTGTTCGACAACGGGTTGATGCAGCATTCTCGGGCAATGCGCATTTGCATCCCATCGATGATGATGAATTGCGTTTGCGTCACAACGGCCGAGCTGCTGCCTGAGTTGAAGCTCTAGCATCATCTGCATGACAGCAACGGGTGTTGTGCAGCCCAGCGCGATGTTCGTACTCCGCACCTCGTTTATCCACAATCCAGCCTGGCTTCAGAAGTATTCGGCCTCCCCTGAGGCGTCGGCTTATGCTGGCTCGCTGTTTGGTCGGTGCGGGTCGGATCCGATTCATGGTCGATGTGGATGAGCGGTTTCGCCCGTTGACGGTGGATCGCCGTGTTCGCTTCGGGTGGATGAAATCATGTATGCTTGAGGGACGAGCCTCACTCCCTTGTTTTCCACTGTAAGATCCGAGAATGGTGCTGTCGAAGCTGATGCGATATCCCGTGATGGTCTTGTTGTGTACGTTGACCAGCTCCGCCTGTTTTGCTCAAAAGACTGTTGTTCATACGGCCGAGCAACCACTGGCGGCTTTAGAAGCTGCCAGGACGATGGCGGTTCCCGAGGGGGTTCGCGTCACTCTGTTTGCTGGTGAACCAGATGTACAGCAACCGATTGGATTCACGCTCGACGATCGCGGACGGATGTGGGTGGTGGAAGCGTACAGCTATCCGGTTCACTCGACCGAAGGACGCGATCGGATCGTCATTTTGGAAGACTCCGATGGTGACGGACGGCATGATCAGCGCACCGTGTTTTATGATCGCTTGAACTACGTATCTGGTATTGAAGTCGGCTTCGGTGGCGTGTGGGTGATGTCACCGCCGTTCATGTATTTCATCCCGGATAGGAACGGTGATGACATTCCAGATGCTGAACCGAAAGTTTTACTGGACGGCTTTGGGACTCATGCGAATGCTCACAACATTGCCAATGGGTTCGCCTGGGGGCCGGACGGTTGGCTTTACGCGACTCATGGGCGAACGAATTGGTCGATGATTGGCCGACCAGGTGATGATGAATCGCAACGGAGGCGGTTTGATGGCGGCGTTTGGCGGTACCATCCGGTTCGCGATATTTGGGAACCTTACGCGGATGGGACAACGAATCCATGGGGAATTGATTGGAATGATTACGGTGATGCGTTCGTCTGCAATTGCGTAAATCCGCATTTGTTTCAGGTCATCCAAGGAGCACATTACGAGCCTTGGCGTGGTCGTGTGAGCAGTCAATACGCTTATCAACGCATTGGAACCATCGCAGACCATTTGCACTTCGTCGGGCTGGGCAGTGTGCGGAATGGATTGGGAAGCGACGCGGAAGATGCGGCGGGCGGTGGGCACGCGCACTGTGGCACAATGATCTATTTGGGCGACCAATTTCCGGCCAGTTACCGAAATCAACTATTCACTAACAACATTCACGGACGGAGGGTAAATAACGATCTGCTGCGGCAGTCAGGGTCCGGTTATGTTGCCTCCCATGGGGCAGATTTGATGCGCAGTTTCGATCCTTGGTTTATGGGGGTTACGCTTGCATGCGGTCCATCTGGAGAAATCTACGTCAGCGATTGGTCGGACACTGGTGAGTGCCATAGCACTCGAAACACACGCCGTCATACCGGGCGGATTTACCGATTAACGTATTTGCAAAATCAGTTGCCGTCGGTTGACTTGCGTGATTGCAGCAGTGACGAGTTGGTCGCTTTGCAGTTGGACGACAACGATTGGAAAGTAAGGCATGCGAGGCGATTACTGCAGGAACGGGCTGCGGCTGGCGGAAAGATGGAAGACGTTCATCGTCAGCTTCAGTCTTTATTGCGTGATGAGAAGCGAACTGCCAAACGTCTTCGCGCTCTTTGGGCGTTGCACGTGACGGACGGTTTGCTGGATGCCGAGCTGATCGAATTGCTGGGTGACGAAGATCCGAATCTACGGCTCTGGGCGGTTACTTTTCTGTGCGAGGATCGTGATCCTCCAAGTCAGGCACTTACGCGGATCAGAAAGCTTGCACAGGATGGGGAATCACCGCGCGTTCGGTTGGCGATCGCGAGTGCATTACAGCGACTTCAATTCGAGCACGTTTGGCCGATCGCGTCCGCGCTTGCATCCCGTACTGAGGATGTGAATGATCCGAACCTGCCATTGATGGCTTGGTACGCAGTGGAGCCGTTGCTCGCCGACGCCCCCGAAAAGTTTGCAGAGTTAGCCACCGACGCTGCGATTCCGCTGGTCGCCGAAAATATGTCACGGCGAATTACTGAATCGAGCGAGCACCGTGACAGGGGGTTGGGCCGACTGGTCACTGCCTTGCCCTCGGCTCGGCAACCCGAAGCGATCATGCAAGGGATTCTGAGGGGACTTGAAGGCCAACGACGGATAGACGTTCCTCCTGACTGGAGCAACGTCTATCCGCGTCTGCAATCTGGTGGTAATTCGGAACGGGAGAGATTGGCGATGAGGTTGGCGATGGTTTTTCGTGATCCCGTAGCGATCGCCACGTTGAAACGCGAAATCTTCGATTCCAAATTGTCGGTTGATCGGCGCCGTTGGGCAGCAACGGCGTTAGCCGACAATGGCATTTCTGATCTGCCGGAACAGTTGCTGCGGCTGCTGGATGATCCAGACTTGCGTGAAACGAGTTTGAAAGCGTTGCGGCGTTATTCGGCGGAGGAAACGGATAGAGAGATATTGACTCGCTATGGAATCTTAACCGACACCGAGAAGCAGGCCGCGTTACAAACCCTCGCTTCCCGCACAAATTGGGGTCAATCTTTGGTCCAAGCGATTGAGAAAGGCCGCATCAGGCCGCAGGACGTCACCGCTTTCACTGCCAGGCAACTCAAGGCGCTCGGTGACCCAGTCATCAATGAAACGTTGGGACGGCTTTGGGGTGAAGTGCGGGAGACACCATCGAACTCCGCGAAGCAGATTGTTCGTTTCAAAAAAATGCTTTCCGAGGAAACACTCGCGAATGCTGACCTCGCACGCGGTGAAGCACTGTTCGCACAGCATTGTGGTAAGTGCCATCAGTTTTTCGGGAAGGGCGGAAACGTTGGCCCCGATTTGACAGGTGCCCAGAGAACGAATCTCGATTACTTACTGGAAAACATCGTCGATCCAAGTGCCTCGGTTGCTAATGATTACCGAATGCATGTGGTCAGGACTGTCGATGGACGCATTATCACCGGTTTGGTTGAGAGTGAATCAGACGAATTCCTCACGGTGGTTTACGGCTCCGAGCGAGTCGTCATTCCAAAGGACGAAATCGAAGAGCGAAAGGCGGCAGATATTTCGGTCATGCCGAACGGTTTGCTCGAGCCGCTCAGCGAACGAGAAGTTCGCGATCTGTTCGGATATTTGCAAAAGTAGGGCGAGTTGATGGTTGCCAGTGGCGGTCAGGCAGAATAGCTTTCGTGGTAGTAATTCTGGGCATTAACAGGAAGCACCCCATTTTCTCCATCGAACGCCGCGTACCAACTACCATGAAATTCCGATTTTGTTTTTTGTTGACCGGTCTGCTGGCCTGTTCAATTTTCAGTGAAACGCAAGCGAAAGCGGGGCAGCCCAACATCGTCCTGATCATTTCGGATGATCAAGCCTGGACTGATTACGGCTTCATGGGGCATCCAACCATCAAGACTCCCAACCTTGATCAGCTCGCTAAAGAAAGTGCTGTGTTTCGGCGAGGCTATGTCCCGACAGCCCTGTGCCGGCCGTCGCTGGCAACCCTGATGACCGGGCATTACGCATCGGTGCATGGCGTCACGGGCAACGACCCGTCACCGAAATACGCGGAGCGAAATTCGGAGCTTTACAATCAGCGGCGGGCACAATTGATCTCCTACCTGGACCGTTTCGAGACCGTCCCAAAACTACTCGGGGATCAGGGTTATCTGAGTCACCAAAGCGGAAAGTTTTGGGAGGGAAGTTTTGCCAATGGCGGTTTTACAAACGGCATGACCCGCGGATTTCCGAAACCAGGTGGACGGCATGGCGATGATGGATTGAAAATTGGCCGCGATGGAATGGAACCGATCGCGGAATTTGTCGAAGACGCCGCCGCAAAGAAAAAGCCATTCTTCCTTTGGTATGCACCGTTCCTGCCCCACACACCACACAATCCACCGAAACGCTTATTGGAAAAATACCAGCGTCCCGATCGGCCTGTGACGGTTGCCAAGTATTACGCGATGTGTGATTGGTTTGACGAAACCTGTGGCCAACTGCTGGATATCTTGGATCAGAACGATCAACGTGAGAATACGCTGATCGTTTATGTGACCGACAATGGATGGATTCAAAACCCCGAACGCAATGGGTACGCGCCACGATCCAAGCAAACTCCGTATGAAGGGGGTGTGAGAACGCCAATCATGTACAGTTGGCCGGGCGTGATTCCTCCCGGCGAGCGAAGTGAGGTTGTTAGCAGTATCGATATCGTCCCGACGATGTTGGCTGCCGCGGATGCAAAAATGCCGGCAAATTTACCTGGGTTGAATTTGTTGCCCGAGCTCAAGTCGGAGGATCCAATTGAGCGGGAGCGGATTTTCGGCGAGAGTTTCGCGCATGACATCGCGGACATTGAAGATCCTGAAAAAACATTGCTCTTTCGTTGGGTAATTGAGGGGAAATGGAAATTGTTGCTGACGTATGATGGCGAAGTGAATCGCTACGCCAGCACCCATCCGCGTGATGAAAAGCGACCTCAGTTGTTTGATCTACTCGCAGATCCAGAGGAATCGACGAACCAAGCGGCAGCGAATCCCGTGGTGGTCGCCCGACTGGCAAAGGAGATCGCGCAGTGGTACCCAGTTAAATCTCGCAAAACCTTGACGACATTCGAGCCGTAAGATTCTCGCGGGGATCATCGCAGTCATTTTGTTCTTGCCGGTGTTAGGGACCCAACTCGGAAAGCTTGAGCGGACATTTGCACTTTTAGAGCTGTTAGCACTGGAAGTGCTTGCAGCGGTGTGGGACGGTACGTCAGCATGAGCCCGCGAGCGGCGGTAGCTCGCGTTTGGTGGTGCTGCTTCCCGAGGCGATAAGGTTGCTTAGGTCGTTGCAATCGCCACTTCTGGTACACTGCCGCCACGAATCCATTTGGAAAGCTGTAAGATTATGGTCAATCGCCAGTCGAGTGGAGTGACGGTGTCGCTACGAGGGATCGGTACAAGCGTCCCCCAGCACAGCGTGGACACCCCTGTGAGCGCGGAATTCGCGGCACATTCTCTTTGTGTTGGCAACAGCTTTGACCGCAAAGTCAAAGCGTTATACCGTCGTTCCGGCATCGAACGTCGTGGCAGTGTGCTGCTTGACGAGGACCCGGGATCCGAGTTGCGGGAACATGTTTTTTATCCACCGGCCGAAACTGACCAAGATCGAGGGCCGAGCACCAAGGTGCGAAACGATCGGTTCGCGATAGAAGCGCCCCGTTTGGCCAGGGATTCAGCATCGCACGCCCTTGCCTCGGCAGGCACGAAGCCGGACGAGATTACCCATTTAGTGACGGTTTGTTGTACCGGTTTTTTTGCTCCAGGAATCGACATCTCCTTGATCGAGGATCTCGGACTGCCGGCGACAACGCAACGTTTGCAAATCGGCTTCATGGGGTGTCATGCCGCGATTAATGGGCTGCGTGCAGCCGAGGGACTGGTGGCTGCTAATCCCAATGCCAAAGTTTTGATGGTTTGCGTGGAGCTTTGTAGCTTGCATTTGCAATACGGAATGGATGCTGACCGAATCGTCAGTAATTCGCTATTTGCCGATGGGGCTTCCGCCGCTGTGATCAGCGCGGGCAACGGAAGGCGAGATTGTGGTGAATTAGTTGGAACCGGTTCCTATTTGATGCCGGATAGTCGTGATGCGATGACTTGGCGGGTTGCCGATCACGGCTTTGAGATGACGCTCTCTGCCATGGTTCCAAATCTGATTGAGCAGCACTTGGTTTCTTTCTTAGATCCGTGGTTGTCGGAGCAGGGTGAATCGATCGAGTCAATTGGTGGGTGGGCAGTGCACCCGGGCGGACCGCGAATCGTGTCGGCAGTTCAAGCCGCACTTGGGCTGACCGAGCAAGATCTGCGCATTCCTCGCGAAGTGTTGAAGCAACACGGAAATATGTCCTCCGCGACCATGCTCTTTATTCTGAACAAGTTCCAGCAAAACTCGCAGCCGAAGCCCTGGCTTTTGATGGGTTTCGGTCCTGGCTTGGAAATCGAAGTTGCGCTGGTGCGTTAGCGAGACAACATTTTGTTTCCGGAAAGCTTCGGCGATCGAATGAATCGGCGTCGCTTGGTTGATGTGACCGCGAATTGCATGGCGGCTAGGTGGGTAAATACGACTTTCACTGATTGCGATGGATGGTCGAATCGAGGATGATTAGGCGAGTCATGGAGTGGACCTGAATTGTCAACGAGTGTGACCGGGATCTGCTGAGCGTGTTTTCTGACGCTGACCGTAGGAAAGAACCGGCGTCTTTTGTTTCGGGCTTTGGTTGAAGCCAAGCTGGTTGAAGCCAAGGTTCGGGGGCGGAACGGATCGCTCAAAGTCCTCACACTTTACTGTTCCTCTGAAGTTTAATCCTCTGAATCGATCGGACGTATGAATTACACGATCGTTGGCGTCATCGGTCATATCGATCACGGCAAGACTTCGCTTGTCGCAGCGCTGAGTGGTGTCGATACCGATACGCATCCGGAGGAGAAACGCCGCGGGATCACGATCGATCTGGGATTTGCATCGTACACCGACCAAGATGACCAGTTTGCATTGATTGATGCACCGGGGCACCAAAAATACATTGGGAATTTGTTGGCGGGAGTCTCTGCCGTCGATATCGGTTTGTTGGTTGTTGCGGCGGACCAAGGTATCCAAGCACAAACGCTTGAGCATGCTGCGATTCTACAATCCTTGGGCGTCAAAACTCTCGTTGTGGCGATGTCGCGTGTTGATTTGGTGGATCAAACGACGCGAGATCAATTGGCTGAGGAGCTGGACTTTTTTCTTGCCGAGTTTGGATTTCACGATATCCCCCAGATTCAATTGTCAGTCGTTACCGGCGAAGGATTGGAATCTTTAAAAGATCAGCTACGCGAGTTGGCACGCACTACCGAGCGATCCCAACAAGGGCCGTTTCGAATGCCAATAGACCGGGTCTTTACGATCGAGGGACGCGGTTGTGTCATTGCTGGCACGCCGTGGAGTGGTTCGGTCAAGTTAGGTGATCAAGTCGAGTTGGTGCGTAGCGGCCAAACAGCTAGGGTCCGTGAATTGGAGGTTCATGGGCAGGACGTGCAGGAATCGCAAGTTGGAATGCGGACGGCGATTAATCTGGCAGGAATCTCGTCGGCTGATTTGGAACGCGGTGATGAAATTGTCACGCCGGATTCACATCAGGGGCATACGCGGTTCATCGTAGAGCTGACTCTGTTTTCCGACGCAGCGGATCTCAAGTGCCCTGCGACAATTCAATGGCATACAGCAGCCACGTCCTGCGAGGCGACGATTCGAGGGATTCGCCATCTTGCTGCGGGGGAAAGTTCGATTGTCGTGGTGGACGCAGAGGTGCCGGTTGTTTCGACGTTTGCCCAGCCTTGTCTGTTTCGCAAGCCTTATCCGGTTGGTTCCTTTGCGGGCGGTCGGGTTTTAGCTGCGCTGGATCGGTCCGATCGGAAGATGAATCGACTGTTGCAAATGGGGCGACAATTGGCTGCCGGAAACGCGGCCGAACGACTTGCCGCTTGGGTCGAATTCCGTGGCGAACTAAGCCCCGACGCTGCCTGGCTGCATTTGCAGTTGGGAATATCACCGACCGAACAGGCCGATGCGGTTCTCGCTTGCCTGGAACAGGAAGCGGTTGCAGAATGCTTAGAAGGTCGGCTGTTATCTGGTGAAATCCTACAGCGGACTCGGCGCCGGGTGATCGATTTGCTGACCGCTCAGATGGATTCCGGAGAGGACGCTTGGATCGCGGAGGATGCCGTCCTGCGACGGGCCGCGGCGGGGGTGTCCAAGCCGGTTGTGGCACGAATCATTCAGCAAGTAATCGACGACAAAGCGATTGTGAGATTCAACTCGCTGCTAGCGCTGGCATCTGAATCGACGGTGTTGTCGAAAAAACAACGAGCCAAGATGGAGCGGATTCTCGGGCTATACAAACAGAACCGAACTCCTCCGACGATGAAGGAGTTAGCCCAGCAAACCGAGAGTACAATTGATTCAGTGACCTCTTTGGTGCGTTTTGCCAGTGAGCAAAAAATCTTGTTGGAGATTGGTAACGATCTGTTCATCGCTAGCGAGACAATGGCAGAACTCGGACGTGAATTACGGGATTTATTTGAGAATGGCCCTCAGTCCGTTGCAGCCATACGAGACCACTGGGCCGTGACGCGAAAGCATGCGATTCCTCTGCTTGAGTATTGTGACCGATCGGGAATCACTGTTCGTGAGGGAGATGCCCGATTGGCTGGGCCTGCGATGGCTGAAATGTGCGACGAAGATCGGGTGAAGGAAGATTCAACTTGAGCAAAACAGACAAACTGCGAGCGTTGCCTTCCGTTGATGAAGTGCTTCGCAGCCCTGGCCTGGCAGGATTACGAGACCGATTGCCGCATCGACGTTTAAGTCAATGGGCGAAGGAATCGATCCAGTTTTGCCGTGATGAAATCCTAGCCGGTAAGGTGGATCAAAATGACGCATGGTTGCGGCAGATTGTGCACTTGATCGAACGTCGGCAGCAGGCCGATAGCGGGCAAGCGATTCAACAGGTGATTAACGGAACAGGAGTTGTGTTGCATACCAACCTTGGTCGTGCTCCGTTGGCTAAAGCGGCCATCAAGCGGATGGAGCAGGCGACCGGGTATGCAAATATCGAACTTGATCTTGAATCGGGGCGGCGAAGCAAACGTGGGGCCCGAGTGGCGAGAATGCTCGCTCAATTGGTCGGCGCTGAGGACGCGGTGATTGTTAATAACTGCGCAGCGGCAACCATGCTCGTCTTGCAAGCGACCGCTTTTGGCAAAGAGGTCATCGTTTCTCGTGGGCAGTTAGTGGAAATTGGCGGCGGCTTTCGATTGCCTGATGTGTTTGTCGCATCTGGTGTCAAGCTTCGTGAAGTGGGGACGACCAATCGCACCTATCTGCGAGACTATGAAGCGGCGATGGGGGAGCAGACCGGCGCTGTGATCCGAGTGCACCGCAGCAATTTCCAGCAGAGTGGATTTGTGACAGAGCCGAGCATCGACGAAATGGCCGCTTTGGATCGCCCGGAAAATGTACCTGTGATTGATGATTTAGGGAGTGGGTGTATCGCGGACCTGGCTGCATTGGGGCTAGCCGAACCGACCGTTTCGGCAAGCGTTGCTTGCGGAACCGAATTGACGCTGTTCAGTGGTGATAAATTGTTTGGAGGACCCCAGTGTGGCATGATTGTTGGTCGTAAACGCTGGATCGATCCGATTCGTAAGAGTCCGATGATGCGAGCGATGAGAGTCGATAAGTTGACGCTTGCTGCATTAGAAGCAACGGTGGAGATTCACCTGGCGGGCAGGGCAATGGACGAGTTGCCTGTGCTGCGAATGCTGGCGGCCGATCCTCAATCGCTTCGTGATCGATGTGAAAAATTAATACAAACGTTGCCCGATCAGCGCTGCATCGATGTCGTGTCGTGCGAATCTCCTGTGGGTGGTGGCGCAATTCCCGGGGCTACCCGACCCGGGTTTGCGTTGAAGGTTTATGGCAGGAATGCAAACCGCGTTGCCAGAATGCTGCGTGAAGGGAATCCTGCGGTTCAGACTCGGGTAACTGATGATGCGGTTTGGGTAGACGTTAGGACGATAGCGACCGAGGAAATGGAAAATTTGCGTCAGCGATTGGCGGATGTCTTAGGTCAGGTTGAGGTCGAGTCGGACGAATGATTGAGCGGCTTGCTAGTCGACATGTCGTTCTGATGGGGATTGGGCATACCAATGCGCACGTGTTGCGTATGTGGAGGATGAATCGGCCCCCCGACGCTGATTTGACCTGCTTGTCAAATTACGCTTTTGCGACGTACTCGGGAATGCTGCCGGCAAGGTTGGCCGGTCAGGTAAGCCCCGCCCAAATGGAAATCAATCTACCGGCCCTGTGCGGGGCATCGGGAGCAAGGTTGGTCACCGACGCAGTGACCGGAATTGATCATGACGCACGTGAAATTCAGTTTGCGAGTCGCCCGGCTATTCCATTTGATGTCTTGTCGATCGGGATTGGTTCTGTCGCTACGATAAACGAGATCGAGGAGCAAACCGATGGCTTGGTGCCGATCAAGCCGATGCAGTCATTCGTGCAGCGTTTGAAGGAAGCGGTGTCGCGCGTTCAGCAGCGTCAATCGGATGGGCCGTTGTCAATTGTCGTCGTGGGAAGCGGAGTCGCGGGCGTCGAAATTGTCTCCTGTTTGCCAGGTTTTCTCTCGCCGCTGCAGATCGATACGTACCAATTGACCATGGTGACGAGAAGCGAGCGGGTCATCTCTGAAGTCGAGGAACGCACACGCCAAACCATTCTAAAGACGTGGCAGAAACGAAACGTGAAGGTCGTGACAGGGCACGCCGTCAGGCGGTTAAGTGAGGCCGCGATCGAGCTCGACAATGGCAATGTCGTTGACGCTGATGTTGTTATCTGGGCAACCGGTGCTGCGCCACCACCCATCCTGGCAAAGTTGGGTCTCGACTTGGATGAGCGTGGTTTTGTGGCGACAGGCCACCACCTGGAATCGACCAACCGTCGTCATGTGTTTGCCGTCGGGGACACGGGCACGATCACGGGCGAATCATTGCCAAAGGCGGGTGTGTATGCCGTTCGGCAAGGTCCGATCTTATGGGATAACATTCGGCTTGCTTTGGATGGCCGCGAGCTAAAAGCGTATTCACCTCAGCACGATTTTTTGAAATTGATCAATCTTGGTGATGGCCGTGCGGTGGGCCAATGGAAAGGGGTTTCGTTTGCTGGACGCTGGGCGATGCGACTCAAGCACCGTATCGATCTCAGGTTTATGGATAAGTTTACGGTCACGCCGATGGCGTCTGGCTCGGCAGAAGATGAGACCGAAATGCAGTGTCGTGGCTGCGGTTGCAAGTTGGGGGCGGCATCGCTGCGAAATGCACTTGCGTTGTCCGCCGAAGTCGAAGCGGAGGATGCTGTTCCAATCGGCGGGGAAGTTGGGCGTGGCGACCTCATTGCGTCGACCGATTTCTTTTCGGCACCGCTTCGGGATGCATACACCGTTGGGCGAATCGCTGCTTTGCATTCGGCGAGTGACATCGTTGCGAGTGGGGCACGTGTCACCGAGGCACTGGCGAATCTAGTGATTCCCGATGGTGACCCGCGAGCTCAGCAACGGTTTGTGGCTGATTTATTGGCTGGTGCGAAGTCAGAGTTTTCTGCGTGGAATGCTCCGATTGTCGGAGGGCATACCATCGTGGGGCCGCGTACGGAAATTGGATTTACCGTCATTGGCCAGCGAATTGGCCCCACGTTGCTTCGCAAGGCCAATATGAACGTAGGGGATCAATTGTTGCTCACCAAGCCACTTGGGATTGGCGTTCTGTTGGCCGCGGAGATGCGGAATTTATGCCCAGCCCGAGCCTACGAACGATTGCTCGAGGCGATGCTGTTGCCGCAACACAAAATTGTTGAAATCGCAATTGAGTTGGGAGCCAAAGCGGCGACCGATGTGACTGGGTTTGGCTTGGTTGGCCACTTGATCGAAATGGCGGATGCTAGTGATGTCACAGCAGAGGTGAAGTTGGGGCAAGTTGAGTTTTTGCCGTCATCGGTTGAACTGGCTGCCGCTGGAATCGAAAGTAGTTTGTTGTCAGATAATTTGGCTGCGGAGCAATTCGTAGAAGCGGAGGGGCGGATTCGTGATCAGTCCGAATTCAAATTGCTGTTCGATCCGCAGACGTGTGGCGGGTTGTTGTTGGCGATGAACGATCAGCAAGTCGAACCGTTCCAGCAGCGGTTGAGTCAAGCGGGGATTGAAGCTGCGATTCACGTTGGTGAAGTCAAATCGCGACAAAAGAAAAGCGTGTGCATTCGGTAGCGAATGCTGCCGGTTTTCATGCCGATTCGCGTCGCAGCCTGAGTGGGCCGTGGAATCCAACGCAAGCAGATAGGTCGTCGCCAAGATGGTCGATCGTCGCTCCGGAAAAGATTTTGCTGCGTTACTTGCGCAGGGTCCTAACATCAGTGGGGTTTCGAGACGAGTCGGCGGATCGTAAAGTTCGTTTTACGTAGCCTGCAAGGTACCGTCCGGGCCTGGGCATTGGCCCGTGTTGGGAATTCTGTTTTCCCGCGGTTCTTAGGCTCGAGAGTTGATGCTCATGCCAATCAGGCTCGGAGCACTTGCTACCCCATTCGCTGGATGATGTTGGCAGAAGCCCCGTTTCATTGAAATCCCCCTTTTGTTACCGGCCGCTGTGTTGATGAATGCGACTGTCTTGATCAATCTTCTTGGGCTGCTCCCAACTTCGATTTCTTGGGCCGCTGACAGGGAGGCGTGCGAATGAGTGCGATGCCGCCGTTACCGATGCTGGTCACAGGAATCGCGGGTGTTCCAGGCTACAACGCTTTTCACCATTTTCGTCGGCTGTACGGTGATTCTGTAATTGGAATTCGCCAGTCATCGATGTGGCCACTGCACGGAGAAGGCATTGTTGCCTGTGACGTTGACGATCAGCAGGCGATTGATCGGCTTTGGGATAAATACCGCTTTGGTAGCTTATTAAATTGTTCGGGCACCTGCCGACTGAAATCTTGCGAACTGGATCCGGCCATGGCCCACCGCGTGAATGTGGTTGGCACAGAGAACATGATGCGGGCGGCTGCGCGGCATTCGGCCCGTGTGATTCATCTTTCCATTGACCTGGTGTTTGCTGGTCGTGAGCACGGAGCGTATCTCGAATCGGAGATGCCGGATCCTGTCACGGTTTACGGAGCCAAGATGGTCGAAGCTGAACAGTTGGTGACTGTCTTAAATCCTGATGCTTGTGTCTTGAGAATTTCGTTGCCGATGGGGATCAGTTTCAACGGGCACGCCGGTGCGATCGATTGGATCGCATCGCGTTTCAAACAAGGAAAGCCGGCAACGCTTTACTTTGACGAGGTTCGAACGCCGAAATATACCGATTGCATGAATCGGCTGTATGAGCGGTTGTTCGTGGAGCCGATTCGCGGCCTTTATCATGCAGGGGGACCGCGGCGACTAAGCCTTTACGAGATTGCACAGATTGTGAACGTGGTAGGTGGGTACGACCCAAGTCTACTGATGGGCTGTCCACGCGCAGATGCTGGCCCGATCCCACCGCGGGCTGGGAATGTGACGTTGAATTCCGATAAGTTGGCGACCGCACTTGGCCATCATCCCTTTGACCCATGGCCTTATCATGAAGAACTTGTCCCTCAAGATCGCGAGTGGCACTTGCACTCAGAACGGATGAATGGTTCGACAGATCACGTTCGCCGTTGGCTGTATCAAAACCCGGCAGCGCCGGGATTTGTTCCCCCGAGTCGCAATCAACTTTGGGGTGGTGCGAGATTTGGGGATCATGATTAGGGCGTCGCGCTGACTTAGCGTGATGCCGTTAATTTTGAGCGGAGGCTGGAGATTGCTCTCTTGCAGCGGTGGGGTCGAAGATGCTTGTTCCCCGATTCGACAACCTGGTGAGGATTTTTCGCAGCGGTGTCAGGTAGGGCTCGCGCCGCTTTGGACGCTCGTTTTCTCTACCCTCGTTTTACTTTGTGGGGTTAGGTTTTCTTTCCTGGCGGTAAAGTGATTATATTCATTAGCCACCGGTTTCCCGAACCCGCCCCCGACTAGAGATCGTTTGCCCATCATGCGTTGTTGTTTTTTGTTGCTTGTTGTTTCGTTTGGTTCTCCACTCTTCGCCCATGAAACAGGAGAGCATGGTGAGCACACTCATGGTGAGAAAACCAAAACGGCTCGCGGCGTCGTGTTTGAGGATAAGAACGGCGACCAAAAGCGAGATGAGATGGAGCCAGGGATTGCGGGGATTCGCGTCAGTAATGGTTTGCAGATCGTCACGACGGATCAGCAAGGGCGATATGAATTGCCGGTGGATGATGATGAAATCATCTTTGTCATCAAGCCACGGAACTGGATGACGCACGTGGGGAGCGATCAGTTACCCCGTTTCTATTACATCCATAAACCAGCTGGGTCGCCGGCTAATTTTCGCTTTCCTGGTGTGGATCCTACTGGGCCGCTCCCCGAGTCCATTGATTTTCCGCTTTATCGCCATGAGGAGCCTGACACTTTCAAGGCGATTTTGTTTGGAGATCCACAACCGCGGAACATCACCGAGGTCGAATACATCGCGCATGATGTGGTTGAGCAGATCATCGCCGCCGATGCTCACGGGGCGTCGTTCGGAGTCACGCTGGGTGACATCGTGTTCGATGATTTGAAAATGATGTCGCCACTGAACCAGGCGATCGCGCTGATCGGCATTCCCTGGTACAACGTGATCGGTAACCACGATCTGAATTTGGAGGCTAAGGACGACAGTCAGAGTGACGAAACTTTCGAACGTATCTACGGGCCCTCCTACTATTCGTTCGATTACGGGCCGACGCACTTTATTGTGCTGGACAATGTGATGTGGTTTGGTCCTGACGGAAAGCAAAAAGGACGCTACCAAAGCGAATTGGGTGAGCACCAATTGAACTTTATCCGTGAGGATTTGGCAGCGATCCCTGAAGACAAATTGGTCGTTTTGCTGATGCACATTCCGTTAACCGGTATGAAAGATCGACAGCAGTTGTATCGATTGATTGAAAACCGGCCTGCGACTGTTTCGCTCTCGGCACACACGCACAACATGGAACACCGCTTGATCGGTTCAGAAGATGGTTGGCAGGGAGTCAAGCGTCATCATCACATTGTCAATGTGACCGTCTGTGGCAGCTGGTGGCGTGGGAAAAAAGACGAGCGAGGTATCCCGCATGCAACGATGAGCGACGGTGGGCCCAACGGTTATTCGATCATGACCTTTGACGGAAATCGTTATCGTTTGGAGTTGCGGGCCGCCAGTCGACCCGCTGATTACCAGATGAACATTTACGCGCCAGAGATGGTCAAACGGGATGAGCTCGGTGCGACCGTTGTCAGAGCAAATGTTTTTATCGGTTCCGAAACATCGAAGGTTATGATGCGAGTGGGCGAGGGCGATTGGGCACCGATGGAACGGGTCAGTATGCAAGATCCCGCCTATTTGGCCGAAAAAAAACGTGAGGAAAAGCTGACTCAACGCGATTGGTCTGACCTACCTGCCGCTCACACAACGCCTCATATCTGGCGGGGAATGATGCCGGCAGATCTTCCGTCCGGGACTCACCAGATCGAGGTTAGGGCGCAGCACGACGACGGGGTAAGCAATCTTAGCCGACGAATCATTCGAGTGGAATAAACGCGTTTGGCATGGAGCTGATTGGCGGTTCCTGATCAGTGATCACTCGCTGCGTTTGTGTGGTCTACCCTGTCATTGCACCGATTAGCATGTCAAAAACTCTCATGGGAGTGACTGCGCGTTTTATGTGGTCGATGTGTCTTCTTGCTGATCAGGTGCGTCTTCTTGTCCAGCAGAGGGAAACCGGCGGAAGACATTGACCGAAATGAGGACCGCAATCGCCAGCAGAATTGACCCGAACAGGAACGGTGCCCCGGGAATCTTTGCAGGCGCCGAATCGCTGATGAAATAACTGAACAGAAGGGTGTTGAAAAGAATTGGCGCGAAGACGTTTGTGAGGCTGGTCAAAGAGGTAAGTGCGCCTTGGATCTTGCCTTGTTCCGTTTCGTCAACACGACTAGTCACCAAGCTTTGGATCGCCGGCCCGGCAATTCCTCCAAGGGCGCCGAAGCAGATGATCACAGGGATCATCCAGCCCTGGCTAGCCAAACCGTAACCAATAAAAGCCAAGGTGGAGATGACGGTGCCTGCGACAACCGCTTTTCGTTCACCGAAGCGTTTGACGATCGGCCGCACCAATCCCCCCTGAACAATCACGGCAGTAATGCCAACCAGGCACAAGGCCCAGCCGTTGACCGTCTGCGACCAACCGTAACGGTAACCGGTATAAAGTACCCAAACGTTTTCCAGTCCTCTTTGGGCCAGGGACTTGCAGACAAACACCGCCGCTAAGCCGGCCACCATGGGGTAAACCCGCAATTGCCGAAGGGTTCCGAATGGGTTGGTGTGCGTTAGTTTGAAGGGACTGCGTTTTTCTGGTGGCAGTGATTCGGGGAGTACGAAGTATCCGTACAGCCAATTCACCATTGCCAGACCCGCCGCAACGAAAAACGGCAAACGCAAGTGCACACCGCCGAGCAATCCTCCGAGGGCTGGACCAATAGTGAATCCAAGTCCGAACATCATGCCGACAAAACCAAAGTTTCGGGCTCGAGTTTCGTCTGTGGAGACATCAGCGATATAGGCATTGGCGGTCGTGAAGTTGGCGCCCATGATGCCAGCGAAAATTCGTCCCAGGAAAAGCCACCAGATATTGGGTGCCAAGCCCTGGATCAAAAAATCAACGCCCAGACCGAACAGGGAAATTAAAATCACGGGCCGTCGACCAAAACGGTCTGAGAGTGCCCCCATGATTGGTGCGAACAAAAATTGCATGAGGGCGTAGGACGCGCCGATTACGCCGACATAGCGACCCGCACGTGAGAACGTCTGCTGTTCGACGGCACTCGTCTCGGCTGAAGCTAAGTCCTGCGAGGCTTCTGGTGTCACATCGGGCGAGATGCCTAAGTCAGTCGTTTCGGCACTGACAAACTCCTTTACCAGTTCCGGCAAGACCGGAACGATAATCCCGATTCCCAGGATATCGATGAAAAGAGTCACCAAAATGAACGCAATGGCGGCCTGGCGGCGATTACCGGGAGCTTGCGTCATTACGGAGATTCAGTTGGGTGGGGAGGCGTTGGAAGGTGAGCATTCTAATCGGGAAGTGAAAGTGGGGTAAGCATCCTCGTGGGATTTACTTTGGCTGCGTTTGCGTTCTGGATGAGCGTAAAACTCGGTAAGAACTGAATCTGCCAAGCACTGAGGTGTTTGAGAATGGGGGCGGTTGATTTTGCCGGAGATGCTAATATTCGCGATTTGCAGGGGGAGAAGCGATAGCGGGTGTTCGATTTGGTGCGTGTTGCCCGAATGACGGTGATTTCGACCGTTGAATCTGACTTGCGACTGTGGCTGGAGAACCGGTATACCTGCCAACG
Source organism: Rubripirellula sp. (assembly GCA_029213145.1). GTDB lineage: Bacteria > Planctomycetota > Planctomycetia > Pirellulales > Pirellulaceae > Rubripirellula. The sequence goes on from JARGNK010000041.1 coordinate 34,936, forward strand.
CAGTCTCGAGACCCGGCATGACCAGCAAAGGATGGTTGGAAATGACGCTTCGGCTTTCACAAATTTCGGAAATAGTTGACGGCGAAATAGTCGGTGACCCCGACTTGCTCGTCGATGGTGCCAATCCGCCTGAGGAGGCGTTGGAAAGCGAGATCACACTTCTTGATGACGCAAAGCAGACACACTTAATTGTCGATTCCAAGGCAACTGCAGTCGTCACCAGAGAACCAGTCGATTTGCCGGGTGTTTCACAAGTCGTTGTTGCCAATCCCCATTCGGCCTTTGCAAAACTCGTCAGTTTTTTTCGGCCTCCGGTTGACAGTGAGGTGCCTGGAAGTGGCATTGATGGCACCGCAGAGATCGATCCTACCGCTACCATTCATCCTTCTGCGGTGATCGCAGCCGGCGTGAAGATTGGACCGGGGTGCCGTGTGATGCCCGGGGTCGTGGTCATGCCTCGGTGCGAAATCGGATCCGACTGTGTCTTGCACAGCGGTGTCAAGCTTTACGAATATACGCGGCTTGGTGATCGAGTGGTGGTCCATGCTGGTGCCATTCTCGGTGCTCATGGCTTCGGTTATCGGCAGCATGAAGGACGGCATTTGCCCACCGCACAGCTTGGATTCGTGCAGATCGAAAACGATGTCGAGATTGGTGCAAGCACCACGATCGATCGAGGCACCTATGGATCAACAAGAGTTGGCGAAGGGACAAAAATCGATAACCAAGTCATGATCGCCCACAATTGCCAGATCGGCCGCCACAACTTGATTTGCAGTCAGGTGGGAATCGCGGGCAGTTGCCACACAGGTGACTACGTCGTGTTGGCTGGCCAGGTCGGCTTGAAGGATCATGTGCATCTAGGCAATCAAACAATCGTCGGTGCACAGGCTGGCGTGATGGAGGATTGCGAGGGCAATCAGGTGTTGCTTGGATCGCCGGCGACGAACCAGAGGGAACAAATGCAGATCATGGCGGTCGAGCGTAGGCTGCCAGAAATGCGACGCGAATTAAGGAAGTTGCAGCGAGAAGTCGAATCGCAACGGCAGCAACTTGGAGAATTAGGAGAGGGGCGGAAGGCGGCATGACCGATCGCCGTGGATATCGGCCGCGTCCCGCCCACGTGATTATGGCCAAGCATCGTGAAGTTGATTCGTTACCACCAGTCGGTTTGCTTGCCGGTTGGGGGCGGTTCCCCGTCGAGGTTGCTCAGGCATTAGTGCGTGATGGCCGACACGTTTGCTGTATCGCCATCACGGGGCATGCCAGCACTGATTTGGAATCGATTTGTGACCATGTGACTTGGTCAGGTGTTGGCAAGCTCGGAGGCCATCTTCGCTATTTTCGACGTAATGGTGTTGCTCAGGTGACGATGGCCGGAAAGCTCTTCAAGGCTGACCTGCTTTATTCAGGCTCACTTTGGTTGCGGCACTTGCCTGATTGGACCTGCATTCGAACACTCGGGCCATCGCTCCTTGGCCGTCACCGTGACGCCCGCGATGACAGCTTGCTGATGGCAGTTACCAACGCCTATCAAAATGCTGGCTTGGATGTTTGTCCGGCCACTGACTTTGCACCGGAGCTACTTGTGAACGAAGGATTGTTAACGGGAAAGTCGGTTGGTGCTCGCTTGCAGCACGACATTGATACTGGTTGGCAAGTTGCCAAACAGATGGGTGGCATGGACATTGGACAATCCATCACGATCAAAGACGGGACGGTTATCGCGGTAGAAGCGATCGAGGGCACTGAGTCCTGTATTGAGCGAACCGGAGAGCTTTGCCAGCGGGGTGGATGGACTTTGGTAAAAGTCAGTAAGCCAAATCAGGATATGCGTTTTGATGTGCCAACGATTGGCCCGCAGACCATTCAACGCGTGCGTGATGCGGGTGGTAAGGCGATCGTCATCGAAGCGGAAAAGACAATCGTGGTGAATCAAGAGGAAACACTCGCCGCCGCAAGTGAGGCAGGGATCACCGTCGTTGCCCTGCGGGGTGTCGATCAACCAGTCGCGAAGGCGGCTTAAAAAGCATCCCGAAATGTCGAATCCCTCCGCATCAATCGTTGCCCGCACGTTTCCTCCAGCCAAGCTCAATCTGTTTCTGGAATTGCTGGATCGGCGAGAGGATGGCTATCACGAAATTGATACCGTAATGGTTCCCATCGATTGGCGGGATGAGTTGCGGATTCGCGCTACAGTCGAACCAGGAATTCGCTTGCGTGTGGATTGGAGTCCTTCGCTGGATGAAGTTGCTCGTCAGCTTCAAATTGATCCGGATGGGGAAACGGCTGAGAAATTACTCCATCTTCCAGCGGATGAATCCAACTTGGTTTATCACGCTCTAGATCGGTTTCAGCGTTCTTTTGCAATTGGCGGTGGTTTCGAAGTTCAGCTTTCCAAGCAGATTCCTGCGGGTGCCGGCATGGGGGGAGCCAGTAGCGACGCTGCGTCAGCCTTGCGCTCCGCTGCTGTGCTCCATCAGATTTCATTAACAGACCCGCGATTGCGTGAGCTTGCAGCCGAAGTCGGCAGCGATGTCCCCTTTTTTATGGGGATTGACGGTTTGGAACCCATTTCGGCCGCTCGCGGAACAGGGCGTGGTGAGCACTTGAAGAGGATTCATGTCACCGCTCCGCTTTCGGCGGTTGTGGTCTATCCGGCGGTAAGCCTATCAACTGCCGAAGTTTACTCCTTTGCCCAGATCCCCTCGTCGCCGCTTGTTCCCGATCGGTTGATTGAGCAGTTGGGTGAAGGTGTTGCCGACGCTGAGGCGATCGAATTGGTAAATCGGCTCAGTGAACCAGCGAAAAACCTTGCAACGCAAATCAGCGAAGTCCTACAATCTTTAGCAAGTGGCGGGTCAGTTCCGTGTCAAATGACAGGCAGTGGTTCCGCTTGCTTTGCCTTGACGAGCTCATTGAAACAGGCCGAGCAGCTTGCCAGCCAGGTTCGATCGCAGATGCAGGCGGGAGCATTTGTGAGAAGCGTTTGTACGGTCACTGCGCCAGCAGCGATTGAGATGATTCCGTTTGGAAGTTCATAAGCCACATTTTGACGCGTCAACGTTGTTCACTGCACCGCTGATCGGTTCTGGAGGGTCGAGGGATGGTTATCACAGAGATTCGAATCAAATTGATGGAGTCTTCGGAGGATCGTCTGCGGGCTTTCTGTTCGATTACGATTGACGACGCGTTTGTTGTTCGCGACCTTAAAATTATCGATGGCACCACTGGGTCGTTTGTCGCGATGCCCAGTCGCAAGCTAACAAGCCATTGTCGCCACTGCCATCATAAGAATCATTTGCGTGCAACCTACTGCAATCATTGCGGTGGTAAGGTCCAAGGCGATGGTGGTTACGACTCTCCTCAAAAGTTGTATGCGGATGTCGCGCATCCGATTAACAGCGAGTGTCGCGAGATGATTCAGAACGCGGTAATCGAAGAGTTTGAGGCTGAATTAAGACGCTGTGAGCAGCCCGGATATCGTTCTCGTTACGATGATGGCTTTGATGATGACTTTTGTGACGCTGACGTGATGCCGGATTCCAAGCAGAGAACCGAGTTTCGTGTGGACCCGAAGGCAGCAGAGTCAACACCCAAGCCCCATTTCGATCGTACGGCTCGCGAAGTAGCCAACGACAAAGACGATTCAGATGGTTTTGGTGCCGGGATATTCTCCTGATCGCGGTGTTTTGTCACTAATTCTATTTTGCTGATGGTCGGTGTTTGGCGTGAATCGTGCACCTCGATCGAACTGTCATCTGCGCGATCGGCAAAGTGTGATTTAGAAGTGCCGAAGGTGTGATTCAGAAGAGCCGTCAGTTCAGCAAGGCGAGTTGAAGTCGTGAGCTGGATGGTTACGCGGATTCGCGGTGGCAGCGTTGAATGGCAGCTCTCAGTAAAAATCAATGCCCGGAGAGCGTCTGCTTGGGAGGCACGGGAGGAGCTCAGGCCGCTCTCAGTTTCGCTGGGACAGTTTGCCTGTTCAAGCCTTGAAGCAGGCCGTCAATCTGATGGGGCTTGATGAGGATGCGGTCGACGCCGGCTAGATGAGCGATTCTCGCTTGATCAGCGGTCGGATTGTTCACGATCCAGGCATGTTCAGCAGCCTTGCCGAACCGTCGTAGCCTCCCTTGCCAAGTTGCGGTAGATGCTGGTGCGGCGGTGGAGTCATCCCACCAGACGGAATCAAAGTTTTGAAAGGGCAGGCAATCTGGTGAGGTGAGCCAAGCAGTCGCTGCCCCGGTCGATGCGGCCAAATCGGTAAGCGGCTCGGCGGCTTGGTAGTGTGAGGCAATGATGAGAACGCTTCGTCTGGGTTTGGTCTGCTCGCTCGTCGCTGCCCCCCAGCGTTTCAGCCAGTGCGGCAGGACTTCGTTCCAGCGATACCAAGCCATTCTTTCGCTCGAGGGAAGGTCTTCACCGCTTCGGAGTCCTAACGCGAGTGGCCCCAGCAGGTGGGTAAACTCGGCTGCCGAGTATCGTCTTCGCAAGTGTGATAGCGATTGCAGAGAAATGGGAGCTCGGTTATTTCTCGCAAGGACGATCCCACGGACGCCGGCAGCACGGCGGTCGAGTGCCTGTTCGCAGTGGTGGCGTCGAGCGAGTTGTGCCGAGTTTTCCAAGCAAAACTCGTATGCTTCGGCGAACGCACCGCAGGTTGGCCCAATCCACATCAAGGTTCCTGGTTCGGTTGCGCTCATGGCTCGTTCCTTGGCAGTGTTGGGGTTACCAGTGTCAGCCTGTTACCTGCATCCTGCTGGTATCGTTCAAGAGTTGCTCAGCTTTGGTCGGTTTCGGCATTCTGCAGACAGTGCAATGCTTCTTTAGGGGACGAGCAGTCCCGCAAATCACGCAAAAAATCTGGCTTTGAAATCAAGCGACTCAACTTCGCGAGGATACGAAGGTGACTCTCATCGTCGTAAGAGCAAATCAAGAAAAATACGTCGGTCATGTGGCCGGAATCAGAAAACGGGATGGCAGATGGGCAGATCGCCAATGCGAGTACCGAGTCCGCCAGAATAGACGTTTGCGGTCGTCTGGGGTGCAGTAACGCAACGCCATTGTCGAGGGCGGTGGGATGCATTTGTTCTCGCGCCTGGACGGCCTCGACCATCGTTGGCGAATCCCACATCATGCCACTCGCTTCGGCCAGTTTGCACATTGATCGAATCACCGATCCTCGTGTCCGTGCGTTGAGCGGAACTTGGGTCGTTTCGAGCGAGCAAAGCTTGTGGATGGGGCGATCTTCCGCTTTTCCGGATGCTCCCCGATCAAGTACACGCTGGACGCGATCGAGTGCTTCCTCGTCGCTCAATCCGATTTGTTCTTCCAGCCAGTGGTGGATTTCAGCCTCATTGAAACGCCACTCGCCGCCAACCTTGCGTGCCGGTATCCGTCCGCGCAACGCCATTTTTGACACTTGTGGGGGCGTCAAGTGGAGATAATCCGCCAGTTTTGCGATGTCGAGGTCTTCCATCGTGGGTTCTGAAACTGCGTTTGGGAAACTGGATCGGGCTAATAACTCGAACACTATAGTCGCTCACAAACGATTCATTAATCGCCAGGCGTCATGATTGTTGATTCTGAACGGTTGGTGGTCGCAGTCAGCAGCAATTAGCAGATTTGGCATCCGTCGGCCGGATTCACCTTGACCAATGGGTTCGCTACGGAGTAGTCGAGGGTTATTCGAGATTTAGCGCACAGAAAAGCTAAAGAATCGCCATGCTTCAACCGGGGGCACCCTTCAGGTGTTCGCAATAAAACGCGAACAGGGCGAAGACCAGAGAATTCTCGGAAATCCAACAATCCACCGCTTCGGTGCTGAGTATGCAATTGAAATCCTGTGCAAACCGTTATCGGGGCCTCACGGCAATCGGCTTGGTCGGTTTGCTGACGACATCGCTGTTCGGACAGCAGGTGCAACCTGGCTTTGGTGTCCCTGTTCAACCGAATGGGGCGACCGGTGCAGTAAATACGCCACAAACCAATCTCGCACCGATCAATACGGCTCCACCGCCGTCCACGCAGCCATTCGCGGCGGCTCCCCCAACAACCGGCTTTGGTGCGCTGCCACCCGGTTCGAATATGGGACCGCCACCGACCTCCGGGTTCGGTGCGCTACCGCCTGGTTCGAACATGGGCCCGCCACCAGGAACTTCGAGCTTTGATCCCTATGCGACAAATGGCTCGTCGCAACTAGGTTCCGCTCCAATGCCTGCTAATTCTGGTTTCAATGGGGCTCCGGCACCCGGCGTCACTTCAATGGGGGCGCCGACCGCGGTCCCTCCTCTTGGAAGTCCGGGAGCGATCCCGCCGGCTCCACCTGGCGGAAGCTTGTTCAGTCAAATGTTTTCTGGTCCGAGTTACAGCACGGCTGGCGCATCGGGGATGAATGCGGGTGTTTACAACAACCCCAGCGTCTACGGCCCGCCTCCTGCCTTTGGCGGTACCTATCCGGGGACGATGTACCCATCGCAAACACCTTCAACGCTATTTCCGAGCGGTTACTTTGGGCAATCTGCAGCGACGGCAAGCACATTCGGTGCGACTACCGCTACCAGCAGTGCGTTCCGTTTGTGCCAAGGACCGCGTTTCCGACATACCTATGTCGCAGGCGGTGGCGGTTCGACCGGTTTGTCGACCAATGACACCGACTTCTCCGCCCCCTTTGCTTTTCCGAACTTTTTGAATTCAGCGCAGCCTTTGTATGTCGTGCCATCATTTTCGTTACATCTCTGGGATGGTCCGTCGAATCTCACTGCAGACTTGCCCTCCAAGGCTTACAGCGGGTTTCTTGATGTCGGCTGGTTCTCCGATCCAAATCAAATGCTCTCGACCGAACTTGGTGTTCGGGTGGGTGTCTTCACAGACTTTGATACTTACAACAGCAAAAGCGTTCGAGTCCTTGGAAAGGCGATCGCAAGTTTTCGGTGGACGCCTGCGTCGACGCTCAAGTTGGGGGTGATTTACCTTGATCGTAACGGCACCAAGCTTGTTCCTGCAGTCGGTGTGATTTGCCAAGCGAATCCATACAAGCGATACGAGTGGTATTTTCCTCAGCCAAAGTTTTCGCATTACTGGCGCACGGTCGGGACTCGAGACTTTTGGTGGTATCTCGCCGGGGATTATGGCGGGGGATCTTGGACCATCAAGCGGACCGACGGATCGTCCGACAGCGTCGATATCAACGAGTATCGTGCGTTGCTGGGGGTCGAGTGGGGCGATTGCAATTTCATTCGCAACGGACGCCGCACCGGGTTCTTTGAGATGGGCTATGCGTTTGAACGTGAAATCGAATATCGGTACAACCCACAAGACGACATCGAGCCGAGTAGTTCATTTGTTGTGCGTGCGGGGATCGGGTACTAGCCCAAATTTTTCGGCTTGATTCAAATTAACCTTCCGATGTTGCGTGACTAAACGGACTCGTCCCGCATGCGCAAACGATCGGTGGCTTTTGACGCGGCTTACGTTGAAGGCGGTGGGTGCGATGTGATTCATCTCGACTCTACCGAGCTGGGTTCACCCTTTTGCCGTCAACGCCTCACGTCGATTCGGCACGTCGACGTATGTTTGGTGGCATCTCGCGAAATGTTGCAAGAGTCGTCTTTCTCATCGATTCGAGCTTGCGCGACGGCCCGCAGGGGGACTCCGGCTCCAGATTTGATGGCGATTCAGGGCTGATGGCGATTCAGGGCTGATGGCGATTCAGGGCTGTGAACGGCTTGGTGTTGAATCAATAGTGCGGCGGCTTTTCGTCCAGGGGGTCAATCGATTCTCCAGCCCGCTGTTTTTCTTTGAAATCTTTGACCTGAGTTTCGAGTCGCTCGATTCTGCGATTTGCTTTGTCCGCCTCAAATGCCTGTTGCGTGACGACTTCGTTCAGCTGCTCGTTGAGTCTTTGCAGATGTGCGAGGCTGACTTCTAGCGATTGCAAACGCTGTTCAATTGAGCCAGGCACTTGGCTTTGGTCAGACATTAGGCTTTGATATCGGCAAAGGAACGAAGTTCGTATGGAATGCCAACGTAATCTAGGACGCGGCACAAACCTCGCAGCGCGACACCAAAACCATCGGGTCCGCTGAAGCCGCCGAATTGTCCGCCGCCTTTAACGTGGGGTTCAAGGTCGAGGAACACACCAGGCACACCCCTAGCCGTCATCCGAGTTTGTAGCTCAGGCAGGAAGTCTTTGAAGTCACGCAGAATCGCCTCGTGTCCACTATCGCCAATGTCGGCGGGGACAAAATTGTCGAGGCTTGCTTCATCGACGTGTTCGATGCGGCCGGTGGGTGATGGATCGTGGTAGTCCTTGATATGCAGCCAACCCAAACTCGGCTTCATTTTGACGTATTCGGCGTAGGTTTCGTCTGCTGTAAATCCTTGCGTGACGATGTTTGCCGCATCAAAAATGGTTAACATTGCATCATGGTTGACTTTGTCAGCGATCTGCTGCAGCAATTCCCCTGTTTGGCCAACGAGGTTTGCTTCAACTTCCAGGCCGAAGGTGAGGCCGCGTTTGTCGCAGGCCTCGGCAATCTGGCCAAGTTGATCGCAAACTTGATCGAGGTGGTCGGCGGGTTTCGTATCGCGTGGATGATAGAAACTGAAGCCCCGAATCAACTTGGCTCCGAACGCTTCTGCTCGGTCACAGGCTGTTGCGACATCTTCGCGCAAGTATTGTTCGAATGGGATGAATTTGTTTGCTGTTCCGTCATCCACATCGAGCAGCTTGACTTTCCCAATGGGCGAGCCAATGCTGCTGACCGATAGCCCATAGTCGCTTTGCATTTTGACCAGGTGCTCGATTTCGGCATCTCCCAACAGCATCACGTTCTTGATGCCATCGCCAGCGTCGACAAACCGAATTGAGTAATACTTCATGCCGAGCGCGGCGAACGCAGAGTATTGCTGGACGGCTTGTTTTTCGTTCGCCGCTTCATCGGCAAATCCACTGAGCAGAATTGGTGTCGTCATTTTTTTGGCAAGGTTAGCAGCGTGCAGGTGATGGATGGCAAAACGGAAGTCAGCGGATCAATCTTCGGCCGAATACGTCACAGTGATATTGCTTCGCAATCCGCCGCGTGGTGTCCACTGGCTCTCGACGGTTGCCTGTCGAGGCTTTACGACTGCGACGAAGTCGTCCATGATGCGGTTTGTGACCGCTTCGTAAAAGATTCCTTCATTGCGGAACCGTTGCAGATACATCTTCAAGCTTTTAAGTTCCACACAAACCTCGTCCGGAATGTAGGTGAATACAAGCTTGCCGTAGTCGGGTTGGCCGGTTTTTGGGCACACCGACGTGAATTCCGGACAGTGATGTTCAATCGTATAATCCCGCGACGGGCTGGGGTTGTCAAACACCTCTAACGTTTCACGAAAATCAGCTGAATTGCTCAATTGTGGATACTCCTTTTAGTGGGCCTGGATTCTCGCAAAGCCGGCAGCGATCGGCTAGGGGGACGCTGCGGATCGCGGAAACCTTCGCCAGTCGACAAGGGGAAGGGAAGCTGACTGGGCAGAAGAGTTTTTTTATTCGCACCAGCGGATGCAATCTGAGGTGTTGGTTTTGTGACACCCCGTACGCTTCCTGGGACCCGCAAGGCGAATGGTGTTCAATTGAAGATCTTGTCGATGCGGCTGTGCAGGAAGGAAACGAACACGTGGTCCTGACCGGCGGAGAGCCGATGTTGCCCCCGGGAATTACCGATCTCTCGCTGCAATTGCAGCAATCAGGATTGCATGTCACGATCGAAACGGCTGGAACCATCGATCGGGAAGTCGGATGTGACTTGATGTCGATCAGTCCTAAATTTCGATCGAGTGGTCCGTCACCAGCTGAGCATCCAGATTGGAGTCAGCGACATGAAAAACTTCGCAAGTCTGTAGCGAGCATCCGGCGATTGATTGACCGGGCTAGCTCCTATCAGCTGAAATTCGTCGTTGATTCGAAGCAGGATTTTGATGAGTTAGAGGAGATTGCCAACGCAGTCGATGCATCGGCGGGCGACATCTGGGTCATGCCGCAAGGCAGCACGATTGAGGCTTTGGACCGTGCCAAGGCATGGCTGCAGCCATGGTGTGAACAACGCGGTTTCCGATATTGTGACCGAATGCAGATTCGTTGGTACGGAAACCGACGTGGGACCTGAAATCTCCGCGACCAAGGCTGCTGCGAAAGATCCGGCTTGGCCGTTCCGATCCAAGCGTGGTAAAGATACGTAGTAGACCCAATACGAGCCGGATGCAACGCGAGGGCGGATATGCTTGCCGGTAGGCGGGGGCGAAGCTTCGGGGCTGGCGAGCTTATCTCGCTTAACTCGTTTGTCGCCCAGTCTTTACGTGTTGGGGTTTTGCTCACTTGGATCAGAGTTTCCGATGGAATACGCAAAATTGATGACGAAACAGGTCGCCGGCGTTGCCGTATTTTTGGGCCTGCTTTCCCTGTCCGCCTCGGCCCAAGATTCATCGGCCCAAGATTCATCGGCCCAAGATTCATCGGCCCAAGATTCATCGGCCCAGCAATCAACGCCTAATGCCATATCCGCCTACAACGAGGGCGTTGGTCTGTATGAACAGGGACAGTTTGCCAAAGCAGCTGAACGATTTAACGAATCGGCAAAGGCGGTCGATCGAGACTTGGCGAGTCGTGCACGCTTCAACCTTGGAAACACGCATTACGCCCGAGCGCTGGCGTCCATCGATGCAAAACCGGATCAACCAGGGGGGAGAACGGACTACGCCGTTACCGCTGGGCCTTCCGAGGAGCAACGGGAGGCTGCCGTAGCCCACCTTCGCGAGGCGATCCAGCACTATCGAAGCGCACTGCGATTAAACCCGCGTGAGCAGGACGCGAGAGCGAATATCGAATTGGCTGGGCAGATGATCAGTCAACTCACTCCGCCGCCGCAGCAGCAACCACCCGAGACTCCCCCCGACGAGTCTGATTCTTCTCAGTCGAGTCCCGAGGATCAAGAAAGTCAGCAGGATGACGACTCTGACTCTTCGGATGATGCAAATAATGAAAAGGATCAAGCGAACGAAGATCAACAAGCTGAAAGCAAAGAACAAGACGAGCAATCTTCAGACGAGCAATCTTCAGACGAGCAATCTTCAGACGAGCAA
>JARGNK010000042.1:0-1090 GCA_029213145.1 Rubripirellula sp.
GAAACGCGATGCCAAGAGACTCACCATAGTTTCCCAGTGCCCGCAACTGGTCACCGCTAGACCCTGCGTAGCGACCGCCTAGTTGGCAAGCGACTCGACAAAGTTCCGCTGTCTTTCCGCGTATGATGTCAAAGTAAGTCGACTCATCTAAATCGATCGTATTCCGATCAAGTATCTGCCGGAGCTCACCCTCGCAAACCAAGCGAGCAGCCTCGCCGATCCAACGACAAGCCTCAGTCGACGGTAACGTGGCAGCCAGACGAAAACTCTGCGAGAAAAGGTAGTCGCCCAACAAGATGCTGGTATGCTCATTCCATCTCGCGTTGACGGTCGGCACATGTCGACGGGTTTCGGCTGCATCCAATACGTCATCATGAACTAGCGTGGCCGTGTGAACCATTTCGATCACCGTCCCGAGCACAATGTGCTCGGGACTGACCGAACCAACCGCTTGCCCCGCGAGCAGTAGAATTGCGGGACGAAGCCGCTTGCCACCGAGTTGGGTCCCGTGTCGCAGTAAAGGAAGCAACGCTTCGTAAGGGCTCTCTAGCTCCGAGGATAATCGCAATTCGACCTGGCGCAGAGGACCTTCGATCGGTGCATACAAATGTTGCAAGTCCGTCGGACTATGATCGGTTCTTGCCGCTGCGGTGGTAGCTTTTGAATCGCCGGAGCGAATCGTCGAGGCCAAGTTCATTGCGGTTGGATCCATCGATGACTGGGTATGAAGTGGCGAGGAAGCCTACCTGATGTTCCTACGCCGTTCCGGTAGTTGCGCATCCTGCACAGGGGGAACCGCATTTCGAGGCTCAAACTAACACGAGTTGCCTTGCTTGCGACGAAAATCGCCCGATTTCCCCCCCGACTTTTCCTCCAAACGCAACGGACCGATCACGATCCCACGATCGACCGATTTAACCATGTCGTAGACTGCCAAGCAGGCGATAGAAGCCGCCGTTAACGCCTCCATCTCGACACCGGTTTTTCCGCTAGTCCGAACGCGTACGACGCAACGCAGGGTTTCGGTGCTTGCACCTGCTGATGGGGACTCTGCTGATGGGGACTCTGCTGATGGGGAATGGCCCAAAAC
>JARGNK010000042.1:1190-27975 GCA_029213145.1 Rubripirellula sp.
CTGCTGATGGGGACTCTGCTGATGGGGACTCTGCTGATGGGGAATGGCCCAAAACGAAGGGGTCAATCCATTCGAAGTCCACGCTAACTGCTTCAATCGGAATCGCATGACACAAAGGGATCAAAGTTGCTGTCTGCTTCGATCCTTGGATCGAAGCCAGTCTCGCGACCCCCAGCACATCTCCCTTCTTCGCATCACCTCCGCGAATCATCTTCGCCGTCGCTTCAGCCATCACAAGCTGACCGCTCGCCACGGCTTCGCGTACAGTCACACCCTTGGCCGAAACATCGACCATTCGGGCATTGCCATTCGAATCAAAATGAGTGCTCATGCTGGACCTGACTCTCTGACGCTTTCCCATTCGGGTTGGATCAGCCTGACTGTTTTCATTAAGAGGGCCCAGCATTATTCCTGCGGTTCGGTCATTTTCCACGGGTCAAGCGCTTCGGCCAACGTTTCCTCTGGCAGAATTTCTTTCTCTTGACAAAGCTGACGAATCGTTTGTCCGCTCGCGAATGCCTCTTTGGCCAACTTAGCGGCCTGCTCGTAGCCGATCAGTGGATTCAAGCTGGTACACATCGACAAACTTTGCTCGACCGCCGCTTCGCAAGCCTCTTCGTTCGGCTCCATCCCGTCGACGCAAAAATCGACAAACGCCTCAATCCCCTGCGATAACAAGTGGATCGATTCAAGCATTGTGTGAGCCATTGCCGGCATCATGATGTTCAACTGAAAATTACCGCCTGAAGCCCCGCAGACCGTCATCGTCGTGTCATTGCCCATGACTCTTGCGGTTAACTGCATCATTGATTCACACATAACGGGATTCACCTTTCCAGGCATGATTGAACTCCCAGGCTGGCGAGTTGGTAGTTTCACCTCATAAAAACCACAACGTGGACCGCTGCCGAGCCAGCGGATATTGTTGGCAACGTTGAACAGCGTTTGAGCGATGCACTTGATCTCACCATGAGCTTGTACCAATGCGTCCCGCTGCGCGTTCGCTTCAAAATGGTTGATTGCCTCGATAAACTCAATTCCTGTTTTCGCTGCCAATACCTCTGCAACACGGCGTCCAAATTCGGGATGCGTATTGATGCCACTCCCGACCGCTGTCCCACCAACCGGCAACTCGTGAAGCGCCCCGCTCGCAGCCTCAGCACGAGCAATCGACAATTCCAACTGGCGTGCAAAACCACCGAACTCTTGCCCTAGCCTCAAGGGAGTCGCATCCATCAGATGAGTTCGGCCGATTTTGATCACTTTATCCCAGGCCGCCGCTTTGCTTGCCAACTCTCCGTGCATTCTCTGCAAGGCAGGCAAGAGAGTCCGATGGGTCTCGCTTGCCGCCGCGACATGGATTGCTGTGGGGAATGTGTCATTCGTGCTCTGCCCCATGTTGACGTGATCATTTGGGTGGACCAATTTGCCGGCCGAGATGCGATCGCCCCCTGCGATCTCGGTCGCGCGATTGCTAATCACTTCGTTGACGTTCATGTTGCTACTGGTGCCGCTGCCAGTTTGAAACACATCGATCGGAAATTGATCGGCCAACTTCCCCTCAGCCACTTCGAGTGCCGCAGCCAGCATTGCCTCGACTTGCGAATCATCGAGTGGGTTGGTTCCAGATCCGGTCAATTTACCGAGATCTCGGTTGGCAACGCCACATGCGTATTTGACCAATCCCATGGCGGAGATCATCGGTCCGGGAAGCCGCCATCCACTGATCGGAAAATTCTCGACAGCACGCTGAGTCTGGGCTCCATAGTACGCATCGGCCGGGACGCGGACGTCACCCATTGAGTCTTTTTCAGTGCGGTATTCAGTCATAGCAAGGATCGATGTTGTAGTTATTGGTAGCGGAGAATTCTTCCGCCCAATCATAAGGTCGCACAGCACGGTTCGTCATCCCGTCACATTGTGATCATTCTCAACCGCTACAACCGATACGGTCAGCCTAATGGTCTGCCGCGTTGTTTCGTCCCAACCAGTGCTTCACTGCAATCCTGGTCGCGGACGCGATAAAGGAACTAGGGTTCAAGCACGCGTTGTCATCTACTTGCTGGAAAAGACTTTTGATGCTTTCTGCCGACAAATCAGCAATCACTTCTGATAATCCAGTCCCTTCTCAGACCGATCTCCCGTCAATCGCAGTCCTTGCGGCAACCGTCCCCCAACCACCGGCTCCCATTCAGTCCGGACCTGTTGCGGCAACCATCCCCGCATTTCCGTCAACCAACGACGAGCAAAAGGATACGATCCCAGCTCTTTATCCAACTGAGATTTGTCTCAATCACGCTCCCAGTAGCACGTTGGAAAATGAATTGCAGGAGATGGCCCAAGCCCTCTCGATCAAATTCGAGGAATTGACGCTTCTACACCAGCTCTCCGAAAGGCTGAGGTTAGATGAGGCATCCGGGCAAGTCTGCCATTCGCTACTGGAGGAGTTGGCTCCCTGCCTGGATGCGATTTGGGTCGCAATCGATCTACCTTCTGATGACCAAGGTCGCCAGGACGATTCTTTTTATCAGATTGGCAATGCAGGGAAGCCCGAATGGGTAAGGGACCTAGCGGATTACACAGAACAGCAATCGATTGTCAAAAATGCAGGCGACGAGAGCTTCGGCGTACCCGTTGGGATTGTTAACACGCCCAATGCGACGGCGCCAGCCAATGTCCGAACCATTGTCGTTCCGATCCAGCGGCAAGATCAAAATCTGGGCCGGATGATTGCCGTTCGCACACTCGAGCAAGCTGAGTTTGGGACGGTCGAGGCCGATCTGATGAAGTCGACCTCGATGATGCTCGGCTTTCACTTGATCAACCAGCGTCAATACCAAGAAATGCAGCAGATGTTCGAGGGCACGATCCAGTCCCTCGTTTCTGCGCTCGATGCCAAAGACACCTACACCTGTGGTCACTCATCCCGTGTTGCTGAGGTAGCCGTTGCGATTGCGAAACGCCTGGGATTTGATGAAGAAGGAGTCACACGAATTCGAATGGCAGGCGTCCTTCACGATATTGGCAAGATTGGTGTCCAAGATTCGGTTCTTTGCAAACCTGGAAAATTGACGGACGAAGAATTTGAACAAATCAAAGCTCATCCCGTGCTTGGTTATGATATTTTGCAAGGGATTCGGCAATTCAACCAGATTTTACCCGCCGTGCGACATCACCACGAAGCGTGGGACGGCACTGGCTATCCCGATGGGTTGGCAGGTAGAGCGATTCCCCGTGATGCTCAATTGCTGGCCGTAGCAGACGCGTTTGATGCGATGACCAGCGATCGCCCCTATCGAAGTGGCATGCCATTGGAAAAAGTCACCTCTATTTTGCGAAATGGGCGAGGAACTCAATGGGCGGCCGATGTCGTTGATGCCCTGCTGGACTCTCCAGAAATACTCAAGCAGTACGAGCTCCGCAAAAACCAGCAAGCAGAGCAGAACTAAACCGCTGCAAGTAGTTGTAACAGACGGCGGTTTGACTCACACTCGGAGCTTATTCGGTCACACCCGCATCTGAGTCTGTTGCTATGTTCCGTCCTGCCCTCCTTCTGTTTAGCTTCATCGTTAGCGGCTGCTTTCTCAGCCAAGCGATACCCGACGTTTTGGCCCAAGCCTCAGCCACCGAACCGGCGACAGCCGCGGCCAGTCCGTCGGCAGTCACCCCAACTGCAACCGTCTTTGCGGGGAGCGGCAAACCAGCGATTCGCCAGCAGCCCTATTCCCCATCGCAACCCGATTCGGACCGCGAGCAACTTTCACTGGGGAACCCGTTCGGCGTCGAAATTCAATCCAACCATTGGTGGGTCACCACCATCGATGATCACTGCATATATACCGGCAAATTAGACGGCCGGAGACTCGTGCGAATCGCCGGAACAGGTGTGTCGGGATACAGCGGTGACGGTGGTCCCGCGACACAGGCAACCTTCAATTGGCCGCACGAAGTTCGCGTTGACACCGATGGCAACCTGTTCATTGCCGACACACGTAATCACGTGATTCGCCGAATCGATTCGGAAACAGGATTGATTGAAACGTTGGCCGGCGATGGTGAGCCCGGCTTCAAGGGTGATCATGACCGTGGCGATCGGGTCCGCTTTCGACAGCCTCATAGTGTTGTCCTCGACGGTCGCGACGGTGTCCTCGTCGCTGACACCGGCAATCACCGAATCCGTCGTATCGATTTAAAAACAGGGATCGTCGAAACCATCTCAGGAACGGGTGAAAAGAAATTGCCCGTTCATGGATCAAAAGCGTCCGGCTCCGCGCTATTCGGGCCAAGATCTCTGGCGGTCGATCCCCAATTCATCTGGATCGCACTGCGAGAAGGTAACAGCATTTGGCGAATCGTTCGTCAAACGAATACCCTGCAGCATGTTGCCGGAACGGGAAAAAAAGGATACTCGGGTGATGGCGGCGACCCACTCCAAGCAACATTCAATGGGCCTAAAGGCCTGGTGATCGACGATCAGCAACGCATTTTGGTCGTCGATACCGAAAATCATGCGATCCGCCGCATCGACTTGAAAACGAACAAAATCGAAACGGTTATGGGTGGCACACACAGCAAGCAAACCACAAGTCTGAAACGCCCACATGGCATCGCATTCACGCCCAAGATCGGGTTCTTGGTCGGGGATTCCGAATTCCACCGCGTGGTTGCCGGCCATTAATCAAAAGAAATACAACAAGCTGCCTCCGGAAATACTCCACTCGCGAGCACACCTTCAATCATGGGCCACATCGATCATGGGCCACATCGATCGAGGTGCAAGTTGACTTCCGCATCAAGCAGGGATTGCGTGATTCACTGAGGTACTGCCGCATTCACCGTTTTCTGTATCTCGAATTCAAGCACCAAAAGAGGCGAGGAGTTTCCCGACGATGAACGCCAGCGCCGCCGCCGCCGCACCCACAATCAATGTCTCCGAACCAGCCAGCCACCACCGTTGCTGAACAAATCTTGATTTCAAAGCTCCGACTAAGAAGAAAGCAACAGCAGTCATCGCCGAACTGAAACCGAAAAGATCGTAGCCGTTGGCCTTGAGCGACTCTGCCGCACCGAGTGATTCAGCAACATAAGGCAGTAGTGGGATCGCACCAAAAATGACGAACGCCACAAAGGTGACGGTTGCAGCCCGAAGGGGTTGGCCCGCCTCAACAGCGATTCCATATTCGTGCCGTAACATCGTCTCGATCCAGTTTTTTTGATTGGAGGTGATTTTAATAGTCGCCGCCTCCAGCAACTCACCGTCGAACCCTTGGGATGCCAAGATCTGGCGAACTTCTTCCCGCTCACCTTCCGGACATTGTTCAATGTGCCGCTGTTCAACCTGCCTGAGCTGATCGGCTCGCTGATTCTCAGCCCGGGTCCCAAGGAAGTTACTAGCTGCCATCGAGAATCCATCTCCTACCAAATTGGCCGACCCCAAAATGATCACAATGGTCGGTGACAAGCCAGCCCCTGCGACTCCGGAAACGATGGCAAAGGTGGTTACTGCTCCATCAATTGCACCGTAAATCCCGTCTTTTAAGAAGTTTTGATTCGATTCCCTCAGCCGAGCAGCGATCTCCAGTGGATCATGCGAGTGTTCGAGCGTGTTTGCCATGGTCAATTTACCCGTCGCGTCCCGGTCTTTTTAAACTGCATCCATGTTGCGTTGCGACTCGATCCCCTACAAGCCGATCACGTCTTGTGACGATTACAAACGTTAAACTTGACACGTCATTAGTTAGCGGATCGGAAATTCTTACGAGATCACCGTATTTTACCAAGCTCCCTGGACGATAGCTCTTCTGAACACCAATCAGCAGGTGTTCTGTCACAAGCGCCGCAACACGCCGGTCGACCAACGATGACTGCTCGATACCCTCGAGCGTCACTGGTGCTCGGTCGGAGCAACTGCTTCGAGTGGGTCATTGGCCCGTCGGACGTGTCGCGGCTCAATCGTGACAAAACCTTCCCGATGAACCTAATTCCATGGAGATCTCACGATGCGTCGTGTAATCGTTCCTGCTCTGGTGGCCTTTGCTATGGTCGCTTCGAGCTCGGCCAACGCTAGCGCGTTCGGTCTGTTTGACAAATTGTGTGGCCACAGCTGTGACAGCTGTTGCGATGTCGAGCCAACCTGTGGGTGCGAGCCCACTTGTGCTGCTGCTTGCGAGCCAGCATGTGGCTGCGAAGTTGTTGATCCTTGCTGCGACTCCGGTTGCTGCGGTGGGAAAAAGATGGGTGGCCTGCTCGGTCGCTTGTTCCACAAGCACCATCGTGGTTGTGACTCATGCTGCGAGCCAGCATGCGGTTGCGAGCCAACCTGTGCAGCTCCCTGCGAGCCAACCTGTGCAGCTCCCTGCGAGCCTGCATGTGGTTGCGAAGTTGTCGATCCTTGCTGCGATCCTTGCGGAAAGCGTCACGGATTGTTCAAGGGCTTGTTCGGAAAGATCTTCCACAAGCACAACCACGGTTGCGACTCTTGCTGCGAGCCAGCTTGCGGTTGCGAGCCAACCTGTGCAGCTCCTTGCGAGCCAACTTGCGGTTGCGAGCCATCTTGCGGCCACTAAGCAGTAAGCTCGATCATGTGATTGGAGTACCGGATTTGAGTGAGTTGACCTGGCGACAGACAAAGCGAAAATCGTTTATTCGTACGCTGATGCCCTTCCACTCTTGAAACGGTTGAAGATCTCGACAAGAAAACTTACGAATCCTCGGCGTCCTTTGGGCCGCCGGGGATTTTTTTTGGATGCAACGGCTCCGTCCGCTCTGTCTCGGGGTCATCTAATCGGCGGGTAGCGAACTCGCCTCCCTCGCCTCCGCGGAATTCATCTTCGGCCACCAGTGGCTTAATAACCGTTGGCTTAATAACCAGGGATATTCCAAGCCCCGCGTAAACCCGATTGAAGAGGGCGATAAATTCATCTGCCCGATTCATCGGCAATCGCATTGGACCAACCACATCGCTATTGTGCATCAATACCGCATCGCAGGGTCGCGCATCGCGGTTGCTGCTACTCACTGCTCGCTCCTTCGCCACACCACCGAAGGGTGCGGAAAGCCCAGCTTCTTTTCGACGCGATTGTATGGGGGCTGACCGTCGAAAAACCGTTTCAAATTGAGGCAAGCCAAATCAGTCGTATCGTCAACCCGTCTCGCTGATTGGGCACCAACATGAGGCGTGATGATTACTTTGGGATCGTCCCACAGCAAACTGTCGTCAGCCAAGGGCTCAACTTCGGTGACATCGAGACCAGCGCCCGCTAAATGTTCTGATTGCAATGCCTTGACCAGCGCGGTTTCGACAACGACGGCTCCCCGCGCGACATTGACCAGGTAACTCCCCGCCTTCATTTTTGAAAAACAAGCCTCATCGAATAACCCTTGGGTGTGAACATTCAAGGGCAGCGTGAGAATAACGATGTCGCTAGCCTCAAGTAAGCGTTCCAATTCGTCTGCTGGCCATAATTGATCCAGGCCATTCGGGGGATCAACTGGATAATAATCGGTGCCCACCAAACGCACGTCCCAGGGCGACAGCGCCCGAACCAACATTCGCCCATTCCCGCCCATCCCGACGATGCCGATTGTTTTGCCCCGCAAATCGTCGGTTGGCAATCGTACAAATTGCCGGCTCGCTTCAGCTCGAAAGAACAACGGCGATCGCCGCAACAGGCCAAACAAGAGTGAAAACGTTTGCTCCGCGACCTGCGGAGCAAACAATCCAGACGCACTGCTTACGACAATGTCTGAATCAATCACACCGGGCACCAAGCAATGATCTAACCCTGCGGCGGAAGACTGGATCCATCGCAACCTCCGTGCTGCCAAAACACGATCCCAATCGACCGGCACCTTAGCGTGCCCAATGAAGACATCAGCCGTTGGTAAACACTCGTCAATTCCTTCCTGCCCAGCATTCACCACTTCACAACCAGGGGCCGCAGCGCGGATCTGGTCGACATGGCGAGACTCGACTGGGTAACACAGCACAATTCGCATGACAGGTTTTGTCCGTTAGAAGTGCAGAGATTCCGCGGAAGGAGATTTACTGGGTTCCCACCGCCATCAGATGCTTCGCCACTTGAGTGCCACCCCATATTCTGGAACACAAGTTTACGAGATTCGCCAGAATTTGGCAGCGGTCGAAACCCCATTTACAGATTGAAAACTCAGGCAATCGCGAGTTCACGACTGCGACTTAGAGATGGTAAAGCCGCGAAGTCACCGTTATTTTTCCTTTGCGATGAATTGCAGCGCCCGCTGCTCGTAGCCAACCGTTCGCAAGCCCACCTCTTTTGCCTCTTCGCGTGCGGTCTGCAACTCAACGCTATCGTTTAGAACACGGTGCGCCAGCCAAATCGCTCCGACACGATTTGCAGAACCGCAATGCAACATTACGGACTTACCTTTATTTGCGGCCAGCAGCGCGAGAGATTTTTTAAAAACGTCATCGGTGAGAGTCGGTGGGGCACCGAACGCAATTCGATGAAACTCCATGCCAAGATCCTTGACGACGCGTTCCTCGTCCCAAGCAATCTCCGCCGTTTTCCGCAGAGTAATGACGACCTCTACGCCTCGCCCCTTAGCAACCAAAAAATCCTCGGTCGACGGTTGACCACACAACAACGTCTCACCAAATACATGAACATTTTTCGTATCACCGAGCTTGGCAGTGACCACCCCCTCTTTAACCGGCGACGCATCGGGCGTTTCAGCGTGAACGACCACCAATGCCGGCCCAATTAAACTAACAAAAACCAAGTTCAAAATGGTTCGCATCGTTTTTCCAATTCTTGTTTCTGTAAACAAATTTGTTATCTCCACAACATGCCCAGCCTACGGCTGACGTTTTCTTGTGCCCACTTTATTGCCACCGAAGTGATTTGTTTTCCAGCGTTACCTTCGCGCCAAGTTGCGAAACGGTTCAAGCACCATTGCAACTCAGTGCAGTCGTTCACAACACGCATCCATCAGTTGCCAAGATTGGCCAAAATCCTCCGCCACAACACGATTCCGAGCGAGCGATGTTGCAAAAGACAGGTGATGCATTCGCCGAGGGTTTGGTCGCGTCGGTGGTTGCCAACTCTCCTTAGTGATGATGCTTCAAATGTTTGGGCAATTCTTTGGTTTGCAAAAACACCAGCAGATCAATTATCTCATCTTTCGTCAACACATCGAGCAACCCGGCAGGCATCGCGGAAACGGACGACTTGATTTGCTGTTCAATTGCATCTTTTTCGACGCGGATCTTCACGTCCGGTGTCAAGAGATTCGCGACCACCTGGAAACTCTTTTTGTCTTCTTGAACAATCACTCCGCTCACCACACGTCCGTCGGTCAGCAGGAAACGAAATGTCTGGTAATCTTTATTGATTTCACTGGAGGGATCGAGCAACTGCCGCAGCAGTTTTTGACCGCGATAACGTTCTGTGATTTTGGATAAATCTGGCCCAAGATTTACTCCATGGCCGGCCAGCACATGGCATTGATGACAATTCGCTTTGGCAAATGCAGACATCCCACGCATCACGCGTTTATCATCAGACTTGGGTAACTGCAAATCTCCGAAATCCGACATTGTCCACTGCTGCACGATTTTAGGCTTGGCCAACTCCAGCAACCGCTCTGCTTCAGCGGCATCCTTGGCGACAACCATCACTCCGTTCATGACCACCCAGTGACCGGGGAAGGTACAAACGTAAGGGTATACCCCTGGTTCCTTGGGTGCCTCGAATCGCAACACTTCGACTTGCATCTTCCGCGTCGGCCCAATCATCTTGGTGTGATGCAGAATCAGGTTCTGCTTTGACTTCGGGATGAAATCCGAGTTGGCATTCTTAGGATCACGAGCCATCTCGTTGGCCGCCATCCCAACCTCCTCCAACGCACCCGGCTGGACAATGACAAAATTATGGTCCGTCGCATCGGGATTGGTGAACACGACCTTCACCGGTTGTCCAGGTTGAACCATGAACTGATTTTTCGTGAATCTCATCACCTCTGGCAAACACCCGATCTCTATTTTTGCGAGGTTCGACTGCTGATCGAATTGAGCTCCCTGACTGCTAGGTGTCGGCTCTCGGAATGCCGAGCGACGTTTTGATTGTTGCAAAAATTTCGCTACGCTTGACGATTCCTCACTCTCCCAATGGGGCCGCAGGGTACGAGACCCAAGTGCACACTGGATCGCATACGCAAGGTGGCCTCCTACGGGATGATTCAAAACATCGAACATTGCATTCAATGCCTCTGCTGTCCCGATGTAGCTGGCGGCGATAGCAGCTTCCATACGAACCATCGCATAGGGATCGTTTGCCGCGACCTGTAAGGCATCAATCGCGTTCTCGAGGTGTTGGTGCCAGTAACGTAGTTGCTGGGTCGCGGCGGCGCGGGCGTACTTATTCTCGCAACTCAACAACTCCGTTAACAATTCCGGCCGCGGTTCCTCAAGCCCGCGGTAAACCCAAAGTGCCTCAAGTTGGTGATGACGATACCTGGGATCAGTTGGCGACAAACCTGCTAACCATTGATCGAGTGCCTTGACCACTCGGCTTGCCTCGCGAGCCCGCAACTCACGCCGAACCCAATACCTCACCCGCGTCTCGCGTCGCTTTAATTGCTCGATCAACTCTTCGACGGTCGCGTCTGCGATCCTGGGAGCATCCAACAACGGCTTCCCTTTGGTCGTGATCCGCCAGATGCGTCCGGAATGACGATCCCGTCGTTCATCACGGAGCGAATACTGGGCGTGCCCCTTCACCGGGTTGTACCAGTCGCAAATGTACAACGCACCTCGCGGTCCGAACCGAATATCGACCGGAATGAAGCTGAGGTTGGAAGAAAACAGCAAATCGCTGACGTACTCTTCATCCCAACCAAATTCACCTTCTTTCCAACGGTGGATTTCAATTCGATTTGTCGGCTTGTAACGAGCTTTGACATATCCCCCCTGCAGTTCGTCGGGAAAGGTAGAAAAATCAATGAACTCTTGCCCACAGGTTCCCGAGTAGGCTCGCAGTCCAGCAGGTTTGGCATGCTGCTTGGGATAGGGTGGATCAAGGGAATGAAAGGCAGCTGCAAAAATTGGATGACTGGCGACATGTTGTCCCCAGTCGTCGAATGCGACGCCCCAAGGATTTGTACTTGCGTAGCTCCCGAAACTGGTCAATCGCATCGAATCGGGTTGGTAGCGAAACCAGCCGCTGTTTTGCTGCCGGACCGGACCGTATGGAGTTTCGACCTGACTGTGGTGAAAAATGGACTCGCGGAGTATCAAATCACCATCGGGTGTCCAAGCAAAATCGTGCAGCGAATGATGGGAATCCTCGGTCCCAAATCCAGACATCAAAATCGTGCGTTCATCCGCCTTATCATCACCGTCCGTATCCCGCAGAAACGTCAGGTGCGGTGGTTCGGATACGTAAACTCCACCATCCCCCAATTCGAACGATAAAGGGATGTGTAAATCGTCCGCGAATACGGTCGATTTATCAGCCCGGCCGTCACCATCGGTATCTTCCAGGATCACCAGCTTGTCATCCGGCTCCATCCCCGGATAGACATGGGGATACGTTGTTGACGTGCTAACCCACAAGCGACCGTGGCGATCCCACCGCATTTGAATCGGTGCTGCGATTTCTGGAAACTGTTCTTCGCTGGCAAAGAGGGTCACGTCGAAACGGGGATCGACTTTAAATGCCTGCTGCTCATCTTCTGCTGACATCCATCGATTGGCGCCGCGACTCTGCTTCGTTTCGGGCATCTGCGGCACGTTTGAATCGTCAATCTGGTCCGGAACCTTCTCACCCTTGGCAAGACTCCAAATTCGTTGATCACGATTCGCTGACATCACTTCGAAGTTACGCATCGCCGGTAAGAAATCGAGGTAGCCGTAAGTTTTGCTGCGACCACCGGTGTAATAGAACGTGTTCAAGGGCCGGTATCGGCGAAGGAACTGCCGGTTCTTGTCGATCACCACCTCGCGAACAGCACCGTCAACCTTTGGCGGTGTTTCCGCGACTAATCCGCGAAAAATCAGGTTGCCCAACAATGCGTATCCAGCATCGTTCAAGTGCGCTCCGTTAATCGTGAAAGCACTCTCGCCAATCTCCATCGCATCTAAAGTCGGATGAAACAAATCAATGAAACCAACGTTCAATTGACTCGCCACACGCTGCATCACCTCGGTATACGCGGCAATCTGCTCGTTGTTGGCTGATGCCGCGACTCCCTCCACATCCTCATTTGCAATCGGGGAAAGCAAAACAATGCTTGGCGCTGTTTTGCCATTGAACGCTTTCGACCGCAATTCCTCGAGATGCTTCCGCAACGAAACTTCAAATTCGGCCAGCCCGTTTTCTCCCGCGAATGATTCGTTGAAACCGTAGGCTGCCAGAATCACATCGACGCGTTCGTGAAAAAGATGCTGCGAGACATCGGCGAAATTCGACGGCCGCGGTCGCAGATCGACCGTATCCGCTGGCCAGCCCAAGTTACGAATTACCAACCGGTGATTCGGGTACCTTTGATGAAGCAGCGTTTCTAGGTAGCCAAAATTCTGTGCCCGCTCAATCAACAAATTGCCAATCAGTCCAATGCGGCTACCGGGTTGGATGGCTAAGGGCAAGGTTGTCGCAATCGGATCTGCCGTAGCAGGTCGAGGAGCAGTTGACGCATAAATTCCGTACTGCTTCAGGCCAGGATCCTGCGCGGATTCAACCTTTGCTGGTACTTGCTTGGGTGCGTTCCGTTGACGTGTTTTTTCTTGTGCCCAAGCACTGCCTGAACTTGCGACAACCAGCAACCCCAGCACCACAAAGCCCATGACAGAGAGGTTAATGAAGATGTCTGGGCGTTTAACGAAGATTAGCTGTGGGGCAGCAAATTGATGTCGGCCGAGGCCCTCTCGACGAGATAAATCAGTCAATGCGTCACCTTTGTTTCCGTTGAACTTGTTCATTTATTCATCACGCGCTGGCAGAGTTAAAGCATCGCCCGACTCGACCCAACCAGCAGGTCGTTGGTTCTCGCCTGTTCGTTCGCCATCACCGAGGTCTTTCCGAGCCTGCTCGGCGAGACCCTGCAAGCGTTTGACGACCTCTGGGTTCTGTTCGGCCACATTGTGGTCTTCATGAACGTCATCGACCAAATGAAATAAACGGACACCCGAAGCACCTTCCGCTTTCCCCCAGTTTCGCTTCTTCGAATCCATCGCGACAAACATCTTCCATGGGCCGCTACGAACCGCCTGCAGTTGGTCCATTTGGTAGTAAAAATAAGCCAGGTGGGGTGATTTCGCTCCCGGCTGACCAGCTAATAGGGGCCAAATATCGCGTCCGTCAATTTTCCGGTCCGACGCTAGTTCAGTCCCCGCGAGCTGGGCGAAGGTTGGCAAGATATCAATCGTTGCGCAAACCTCTGAACAGGATTGTCCCGCTGGAATTTTCCCAGGCCAGCGGACAATACAGGGAACCCGCATGCCGCCTTCATCGGTTCGCCCCTTGCGACCTCTCAACGGCAAATTGCTCCCCTGTTTTTCCCGCGATGAACCGTTGTCCGTCGTGAAAAGAACCAGCGTTTCTTTATCAATGCCGAGCTCTTTAAGGGTTTCAAGAATTTGGCCCGTCGACCAATCAACCTCTTCGACCCAATCGCCATAGGAACCATCCTTGGACTTGCCTCGAAAAGCTTCGCCGGGAAAGAGCGGGAGATGAACCGCGGTGTGCGGCAGGTACAAGAAAAATGGTCGCTGTTGATTTTGCCGGATAAATTGAACGGCCTCATCGGTGTAGCGTGCCGTGATGGTCGCCTGCTGCACTGGTGCCTCGATGACCGTCTCATTTCGAAGCAGTGGCAGAGGCGGATTACCACGCTTGTTTTGCCGTGAGCCCATATCATTGCTATACGGGATCCCAAAATACTGGTCAAATCCATGACGCGTGGGCAGGAAAGTGGGATGATCGCCAAGGTGCCACTTTCCGATGCACATCGTTTGATATCCGGCGGTTTTCAAGACCTCCGCGACAGTCACCTCGTCCAAGCTCAGCCCCTTACGGGCTCGCGGAAATAACACACATAGGTTGTTTTCATCGACGTGCATGTTCACTCGTCGTGGATAGCATCCGGTCATTAGGCTGGCGCGGGAGGGAGTACACACCGAGCAGGACGAGTAAAAATCAGTCAGTCGCATTCCCTCGGCGGCCATTTGGTCCAAAACAGGCGTCGCATGGACTTTGCTGCCGAAACAGCCAAGATCGCCGTATCCCATGTCATCAACGAAGATCACGATCAAATTGGGGGTCCTGGCCGCCAGGGCCGCCCCCCCCCCCAAGCAACATGAAAGTTACGGCTGCAAAAAATCGGTTTTTCATCGATATCACTGCGTGGAACGGCGGATTGACGCGGACTCAACATCTTAGCAGACTCCTGGCAAGCGACGCCGAAAGAAGCAAGAATGTCGGCGTCCGGGATTCCCTGAAATGTGGCCCTTTTTGCGAAAACGAACGAGGATCGGCATGAGCGACGCAACCGTCAGTGGCGCAGTCCACCTGATCGAAGAGACCAAGACCTACGGCCAAAAAGGTTTTCGTAAGAGATTGGTGGTCCTAGAGCAGGAAAAAGGAAGTTTCACCAATTATATCCCCGTCGAGTTTATCAAAGACTCGTGCGACACCGTTGATGATTTGAACGTCGGTGACGAAGTCGAAATTCGATATCGCCTGAGCGGTCGCCGTTGGCAGAAAGACGCTTCAAGCGAGCCCCGCTATTTTCTGAGCGCCGAGGCATTGTCGTTCAAACTGCTTTCCAACGACGGTACAAACATGACGGAGCGGGTGTCCGAGCCGAATAATGCTTTTGCCGAAGCGGGTGATGACGAGGCTCCGTTTTAAGCGAAAGCCTAGTCACATCGGAGCCTGCACTCGCAAAACGCAGAATCCGATCGTTGTCGCTCGTTCGAACCAACTGAACGGACGCCCCCTGAAGCACGAACTCACTTGGCACTTTTCCTCCTACGCTCCCTGGTGAGGTCACGGACCCTCCAAGCATGAAAGTCGGAATACCTAAGGAAATTCACATCGGAGAGTGTCGCGTTGCGGCAACTCCGGAGACGGCCAAACGACTGGGCGAAAAGCTCGGATTCGATGTCGTTGTCGAAAGCGGTGCCGGCTTGGCAGCTAGCTTCCCCGATGCACTGTACGAAGAAGCAGGTTGCTCGGTTGCGGCAGACGTGTCCGAGGTTTGGAACACAGCAGATGTCGTGCTGAAGGTTCGACCGCCTGAAGCAGCAGAAGTCGAGCAGTTACGAGACGGCCAGGTTCTGATCGGTTTTTTATCGCCAGCTCAGAACGAAACGCTGCTGAATCAAATCGCAGCGAAAGGCGCATCGGCAATTGCGATGGAAGCGGTGCCCCGCATTAGCCGTGCTCAAAAACTCGACGCGCTCAGCTCGATGGCGAACATTGCCGGCTATCGTGCAGTCGTTGAAGCGGCCTCACTGTTTGGTCGTTTTTTCACGGGTCAAATCACTGCCGCGGGCAAAGTTCCTCCAGCCAAGGTTCTCGTGATCGGAGCAGGAGTTGCCGGCCTGGCAGCCATCGGTACCGCACGCGGGCTCGGTGCGATCGTGAGAGCCTTCGATGTTCGGCCGGAAGTTGCTGATCAAGTCAAAAGCATGGGGGCCGAATTCCTGATGCTACAGTTTGATTCCAATGAAGCGGGCGGAACATCAGGTGGCTACGCCAAAACCATGAGCAAAGAGTTCATCGACGCTGAGATGGCACTCTTTCTGGCGCAAGCGAAAGAAGTCGACATCATCCTCACCACCGCGTTGATCCCCGGTAAACCAGCGCCAAAGTTGATCACGAAAGAGATGGTCGAAGCAATGCGACCGGGCAGCGTCGTCGTCGATTTGGCATCCGAACAGGGCGGTAACTGCGAAGTCACGGTACCTGGCGAAGTGACGAACCACGACGGTGTGCACATCATCGGCTACACCGATTTCGCCAGTCGATTGGCGCACACATCCAGCCAACTGTACGGAAACAACCTATACCACTTACTTGATGAAATCGGCGGCAAAGAAAACTTTGAATTAGACATGGAAGACGTTGTCTTGCGAAGCTGCACGGTGGTGAAAAACGGCGAGGTCACTTGGCCGCCTCCACCTGTATCGGTTTCTGCAGCCGCCCCCAAGAAAGACCAAATCGCCCCGGCGGAACCAGCTGCCGTGGTCGAAAAGAAATTCGGTCTGTTTGATGCCGCGTTGCTGATCCTTGCTGTTGCCTTACTGCTGGCGATCGCATCAACGCGTGACACTGGGTTTATTACTGACTTTACGGTCTTTGTCCTCGCCTGCATCGTTGGTTGGCAGGTGATCTGGAATGTCACAGCCGCCCTGCATACACCGTTGATGAGTGTCACGAACGCCATTAGTGGCATCATTATCGTCGGCGGCATGGTACAAGTTGGCGTCAGCGACAGCCCCGCTGCGATCCTGGGCGCCATAGCCATCTTCGTTGCAACAATCAACATTGCTGGCGGCTTCCTGGTGACCCACCGGATGCTAAAGATGTTCCGCCGAGGATAGCCTCCGCCCCACCTTCCGACACAAAGCTCCTTTCACTCGCTCATCGATTTACGCAACAACGAGTTCCATGGTGATGCAGCTGATAAATCCTATCGACGCCTTCCTGCTCGCCAGTGAAGCGATTGAATTGAATCAATCGGTGGCAAAGGTAGCGTACATCGTGGCCGCCGTGATGTTTGTCCTCAGCTTGGCTGGGCTGTCCCATCAGACGAGCGCCCGTCGGGGCAACTTGCTGGGCATCTTTGGCATGGTGCTGGCAATTGCTGCCACCGTCTTCGGCATGATGATAGACGGCTACTTGTGGATGGGGTTCGCGATTGTCCCGGCCGTCATCATTGGGGCGATTTTAGCCGCACGCGTTCCAATGACGGGGATGCCCGAGTTGGTTGCGATGCTGCATAGCTTTGTCGGCCTCGCCGCAGTGTTGGTAGGTATCTCAAGCTTTCTTGAATCGGGCATCGAAGTGCCCGAGAGCGAGCATCTGATCCACAACATCGAGATTTTCATTGGTGTCTTTATCGGTGCGGTCACCTTTACCGGTTCCATTTTTGCCTTCCTTAAACTGCGCGGTTCAATCAGTGGAAAACCACTGATGTTGCCGGGCAGACATGCCTTAAATGCCTTGCTGATTCTGGTGAGTGTTGGCTTGGGAGTTTGGTTTTGCCGCGTCGACAGCGGTGGCATGGTTCCGCTACTCATCATGACCGGGATCGCATGCTTCCTCGGAATTCACCTCGTCATGGCAATCGGTGGCGCTGACATGCCGGTGGTCGTTTCGATGCTGAACTCCTACTCGGGATGGGCCGCGGCCGCCGCCGGTTTCATGCTCAAGAATCACCTACTGATCGTGACCGGTGCCCTGGTCGGAAGCTCTGGTGCGATTCTGTCCTACATCATGTGTGCGGCGATGAATCGTAGCTTTATCAGCGTCATCCTGGGTGGATTCGGGGGCGAGAGCAGCGGACCGGCAGCGGAAGTCGATGGGACGGTGACCGAGTTTTCCGTTCAAGATACAGTCGACTTGCTCGACGAAGCGCAGAGTATCGTGATCGTGCCCGGCTACGGGATGGCAGTCGCTCAGGCTCAGCACTCTCTGGCCGAAGTCGTGCGAATCTTGTTGGATCGAGACAAACTTGTTCGCTTTGCAATTCATCCCGTAGCAGGCCGCTTACCCGGACACATGAATGTGCTGCTGGCCGAAGCGAATGTGCCTTACGATATCGTTCTGGAAATGGACGAGATCAACGAAGACATGACGTCAACGGACGCGATACTGGTGATCGGCGCTAACGACATCGTCAATCCCGCGGCGTTAGAAGATCCCAACAGTCCGATTGCGGGAATGCCTGTTATCGAAGTCTGGACTGCCGCGACCTGCGTCGTGATGAAGCGAGGCATGGCAACTGGGTATGCGGGGGTCGACAACCCGCTGTTCTACAAAGACAACACATTCATGCTGTTCGGTGATGCCAAGCAAAACGTCGACGCGATCCTGAGCAAATTAAGAGACTAGATTAACAGACTTGCTGCTTGGGCGGCATGACGTTCGAGGCGAGTGCAACGAATTGCCTTATGGCAACCGGTGAAAAATCAGTCAGCCAGTCATGCATTCATTGCCTTGGCGATTGATCGCCGAGGCGATCAATGCAACTTCGTTCCTGCCGGCGGCTGATGACCACGCAGAAAATCGCCCCCTGCCATTTCTTTTTTGCCGGCGGGCTGAAGACGCTTGATCAGGACGAGTCGATCGGCGGTCGCCACCTGGAACCCGTCTCCCAGGACAATCTCCCCTGAATTTCGATCACCACTCGCTGTCTCGGTGAGCTCAATTTCCCGAATCACGAGTCTCATCGCTGGCTTGCCGTTGCCAAGCTCTAGATGCGTAAACGCCCCTGGCCACGGTTGCATTCCTCGGATGTGCCAATCGAGCTGCTCGGCAGTGCGGCTCCAATCAATCTCTCCGTCTGCCTTGCTCAGCCTAGGAGCCTTGGTCACTTTAGCAGCGTCTTGCAACTCTCCCAGAACCGACTCTCCGTCCCAGTCCGCTAGCTTTCCAATCGCTTCCAAGGTTGCTTCGATGCCCAACTGAGCCAAACGTTCTTCCAACTGGCCGGCGGTTTCGTTAGCTTCAATGGCCGTCCGTCGCGTCACCAGAACTGGACCGCCATCCAATCGTGGTGTCATGTGAATCACCGAGACACCGCTGATCGGCTCGCCGCTCAACAACGCCCACTGGACCGGCGCCGCACCGCGAAACTTCGGTAGCAATGAGCCGTGTAAATTGATGCCGCCAAGTTGTGCCGTTGCCAAGGCAGCTGGTTTCAAAATGTGGCCATAATCACAGACCACTAACAAATGAGGATGCTTCGCAGCGACTTCTGAAATCGCCGCTTCTTCATTGATGGTTTGCGGATCAAAAATCGGCAAGCCCCACTCCTCAGCCCACTGCCGCACGGGATTCGACGGTGGACCTTTGCGGCTCTTCACTGGCGGTTGCGGCTTGGTAACGACCAATGCGATTTCGTGCCCGGCCACTCGCAAGGCTTCGAAGGAGGGCACGGCGAATGGGCCCGTTCCCATCAGAACAAGACGTGATGGATGCAACGATCTAATCTCCCTAATCAACTGACAGACTGAATGTCCTTAACAACCTGCTAGTTCAAAAAACGTTCGTAACCCGGCTCGCAGAATTGACTCAGCAAACAAACCGCAAACAGCAACGCATGGACAGCCCATTTCGTGCTTGATCCAATCAGGCCTGGATCAGCCAGCCAAGCTTGCTCCTTTAGATTCCAGCGATGGGATGAACGGTGATCGATCTCAACCCACCAAGAGAATGCTTAACCAGACGGCTCTGTTCGCGCTACGCGTACTGGTCGTACCAAGTTTGCAATTGCTGTTCCAACTCTGCTGGTGTTGGTATGCCACCTGATTTCTGCTTGGACTCATATACCGTTTCCATTTCAAGCAGCTGGTCGTCCAATTCACGCTTCGCTTCTTCGGTCATTCTGTCGAAGAACATGACACCATTCAAATGATCGTTTTCATGCTGCAACACTCGCGCTAAAAACCCATCGACGGTCCGCTCAATTGGGTTTCCTTTCAGATCGAATCCGGTCAGACGCACCTGCTTGGGGCGTTTGACGTTGCCGTAGATTCCGGGCAGACTCAGGCAGCCTTCCTGTGCCGTTTCATTTCCTTTGGGGCGTTGCAATTCGGGATTGATTAAGACCAACTCTTCCCCACTGCCTCGCTCGCCCGAGGGATTTGCGACGAAGATACGGAGCGGCAAATTGACTTGGTTCGCAGCCAGCCCGACACCCTCGGCCTCGTACATCAGGTCCAACATTTGCGATGCAAAGTCTCGTAATTGCTTATCCACACGGCGGATCGGCTTGCTACAAACCCTCAGCGTCGGATGGGGGTGCTGAATGATGCTAAGCTGCATGAGTCTGAAATCGGATGGGTACGAAATTGACTGGGAAAGTGAGTTGTTGCAGCTATCGGGGGTCGCGACGCGGAGATCCTGGCCCCAGCTAACTTGCTGAGAAACTACGATTTTTGGCCCCTGCCACAAAACTTCTCGTACGATACCCCAATCCAATGCGTCAGACGGGGTGTTTACCACCTTCGTGGCGTAATAGAGGATGACGGATCAGGAACGTTTTGTGCAGGGGGAGCCAAAACGGCCCCCTAAAACTCGCCCTGGTCCCGCTGGACAGAACACCCCGCTTCCACCACCATTTTGACATGCTTAATTTATCCGCTCACCGACTGTTTCAGCAGGCGATCGATCAGGCCGCATCGTTGAGGTGCAACCTTCAAAAAATCGCCCAGGCGAATGTCTTGGATGCCGGCGTGGAAACGCCAGGTTCACTCTCCGCAGGCGTCTTTCTGGCGAGACTTTGTCTTGGTGACCGCGCCGCTGTCGCACTGGTCCCCGCGGATGGCAGCCTGTTCAGCAGCAACCTTGTTCACGTGCGCACTGACGATCCAATTCGCAGCTGCCTCGGTTCCCAGTATGCAGGTTGGCCCATCAAGACGGATGATTACTTCGCCATGGGAAGCGGCCCGATGCGAATGGTACGAGGCGAGGAGCCCGTTCTCGAGCACCTGAAATTGCAAGAATCAGTTCCCACCGTCGTGGGTGTGCTCGAGTCCGATTCATTGCCTACCGCGTCCGCAGTGAAGGCAATTGCCACAGATTGCGATACACCCGCTGAAAAGACCTACCTGGCGGTCGCACCAAGCACGTCAATCGCGGGGAGCTTACAGGTTGTGGCACGGAGCGTCGAAACCGCCATGCACAAACTGCACGAGTTAAAATTCGACGTCAGCTCCATTATTTCGGCAACCGGACATGCACCGCTGCCACCACCGGCCAAACCAGGAAATACGGTCGATGGTGTCGGCCGCACAAACGATGCGATTCTTTACGGGGCGACCGTCACGATGTGGGTCGACCAGGACGACGAAATATTGGAAACCGTCGTGACCAAGGTCCCCAGCAATTCATCGAATGACCACGGCCAACCCTTTGCAAAAATATTCAAGCATTACGATTACGATTTTTACAAAGTCGACCCATTGCTGTTTAGCCCAGCGGTGGTGACATTCCACAATCTTCGAAGTGGCCGTAGCTGGACCGCGGGGCAACTCGAACCGTCCATTCTGCAAGCTTCGTTTTCGTCATGAGTGAAACGCGGATTCTTTGTCTCGGCGCTGGGAATGGATGGCATCGCACCCAGCTCCAGCAAGCATCCGATGCCGCTGGTGTGAAGTTCGAGGCCGCGTCTTACGAGTCCTTCGCTGCGCGGGTTGAAGCAGACCAAACAATCCTGGATTGTGAAGCTGGCAGACTCGACCAATTTGACGCGATCTTAACGCGGACGATGCCGGCAGGATCACTCGAAACGATCACATTTCGACTGGCTGTTCTGCACCAACTGGAAAGCCAACCGGGCGGGCCCGCTATCGTTAATCCAGCTCGATCCCTGGAATTGGCAATCGACAAATTCGCGACCTTGGCACGTGTGCGTCAACTCGGATTCGCAGTCCCCGACACCATCGTTGTGCAATCAAGACACGAAGCGCTCGATGCCTGGGATTCACTCGGTGGGGATTGCATTGTCAAACCCATCTTCGGTGGTGAAGGTCGCGGCGTCATGCGAATCACTGATCGCGAACTAGCCTGGACAGCGTTTGCGACCCTCGAACGTTTGGATTCGATCATGTACGTCCAGCGTTTTGTTCCGCCAGGTGGTTGCGACACTCGCTTTCTGGTGATTGGTGATGACGTCATCGGTTTGCGTCGCGAAAACCAGAAGGACTTTCGCGCGAACGTTGCCAGTGGAGGCAGCTGTAAAGCAATTGAACTGGAAACGACACAAATTGACATGGCCCATCAGATTTGCAACGCACTCGGCTTGAACTTTGCGGCAGTCGATCTAATCCACGATCGTGACGATGCGGCTTGTGTGATCGAGGTGAACGCAATTCCAGGCTGGAAGGGTGCGCAAACCGTAACTCCTTTTCCCATTGCTGATCGTATCGTCGGGCTGCTGAAGAAGATGACCGGGGCTGTCACCGAGGCGAAGTGCTCATGAACGAAAAGGTTTCTGACGGGAACGTCGCAGCACGGTTGCGACTCGTCACATCACTCGCCCCCGGCGCGATTGCAATCGCTGAACCGGATGGCCCGCCAACCGCTGATGGCTCACGTAGCTACGCCCTAACCACATTTGGCAATCTCAACGAACGAAGCGATACGATCGCGAAAGGGTTACTGGCATGGGGAGTGCGTCCTGGGATGCGATTGGCCATGCTTGTGCCCTTCGGTGCCAATTTTATTGAATTGGTCTTCGCGCTGATGAAAACCGGCGTGGTCACGGTGCTGATCGATCCCGGCATGGGGCGAGAACACATGATTCGCTGTTTATCCGAAGCAGAACCGGATGGGTTTGTGGGCGTTCCCAAAGCGCAGTGGGCCCGACGCTTTTTAAAAAAGCGTTTCCCAAAAGCGAAGTGGAATGTCACCGTTTCCAATCGGCCAGTTTGGTTCGGTCACTCGCTGGAAAAAATAATTGCACTTGGTAAGGATCCAAGTCAGGCGATCCCTTTTCCCCGAATTGAACGGAGCAATCAGGCAGCAATCATCTTCACCACCGGCAGCACAGGGCCTCCCAAGGGCGTGCTGTACACCCATGGCACTTTTCATGCTCAAATCGATCGCATTCGTGAACGATATGACATCCACCGCGGATCGCGTGACTTGGCCTGCTTTCCATTGTTTGGTTTGTTTGATGCGGTGATGGGTGTCACCACCATCATTCCGGATATGGACCCAACCAGACCTGCAAAGGTCAATCCCCAACGATTAATCGAAGCCGCCACTCAGTGGGAGGTTGACCAGGCGTTCGGATCACCGGCATTGTGGAACACCGTGGTTCGTTGGGCAGAGAAAAACAACGTCACCCAGCCGTTTCCCACCGTTCGCCGCGTACTCTCCGCCGGTGCGCCAGTCCCCGCTGTGACGCTGGAGAAACTTCGCAGATTGATTCACCCCGAGGCCAACATAGAGACGCCCTACGGCGCGACAGAAGCCTTGCCTATTGCATCGATCGAATCGCGAGAAATCATCGCCGAAACGGGACCAGCTGCTTCAAAAGGAAAAGGCACTTGCGTTGGCACCCGCTTCGATAACGTGCAATGGAAGGTTATCGAGATCGAAGACGGTCCCATTGAGACCCTTGACCAAATCGTCGAATTGCCCGCCGGTAAAATTGGCGAATTAATGGTCACCGGACCGATGGTCACAGAACAATATGTCGTGCGATCTGATCAGAATTCAATGCATAAAGTTCGTGATGGAGAAATCACGTGGCATCGCATGGGTGACGTCGGCTATTTAGATGCTCGTGACCGATTTTGGTTCTGCGGCCGTAAAGCCCATCGCATCACGATGGAAAAACGGTCGCTATACACTGTCCCATGCGAAGCCATCTTCAACGCGCATCCTGCGGTGTATCGCTCCGCCTTGGTGGCCCGCGGCCAACGTCCGGCACAAGAACCGGTGATGATCATCGAACCACATCCCGAAAAACGCCCGAATTCGGACGTGGAACGACAGACCCTGCTTGCGGAGCTACAAGATCTCGCTGCCCGCAATCCGCTGACGCGGCGCATCGAAGAAATCCAAATTTGGCCAAGCTCGCTGCCCGTGGACATTCGCCACAACAGCAAGATCTTTCGCGAACGACTCGCTGAACAAATCGCCAAGAAACAGTAAAAAGCGAAGAACTGCGGAACTCGCATACCGCGACGATGCCTGGCCTGGTCAGAAAAAAACGGGCTAAGCGAGGGTTGCAGAATATTGGAACCAACGCGTTCATAGAGCTATACTCGAAGCCTGTAATGCCTTTCTCCCTTGGATTTTTTTGCCATGATTCGTCGTGAGTTTCTGACCACTTCCGCTGCCCTGACCGCCGCTGCTGCAACACCGCGATGCTTCGCTGCACTCGGCAAGAATAACAAGTACCGAAATGAAATCGGGATCCAGCTGTATACGTTGCGCAACCAAATCAACGATGATGTCGAGGGCACGCTAAAAGCAGTCGCCGAAGCGGGATATTTCCAGGTAGAACCTTACGGGTTTCCCGATGCGGGAGAAATGATTCAGGCGGCTAAAGACAACGGCATGAAGGTGAACTCGAGTCACTTTGCCTGGGATTCGGTTGTCAATCCTGATGATGACGGCGTTCCCCCATTTGCCGAGATCCTGGAAAAAGCCAAGGATGCTGGTCTGACTGATTTGGTGATTCCCTACCTCGCCGATAAAAATCGAAAAACGCTCGATGACTATCGACAATTGTGTGATCGCT
Source organism: Rubripirellula sp. (assembly GCA_029213145.1). GTDB lineage: Bacteria > Planctomycetota > Planctomycetia > Pirellulales > Pirellulaceae > Rubripirellula. Next base: position 25,656 of record JARGNK010000042.1, read on the forward strand.
GCAACAAGGCGGCCGAACAGGCCAAAGAAGCAGGGATTCAACTGTCTTACCATAACCACGCGTTCGAATTTGAACCGATGGAAGACGGCAAAACCGGCTATGACATTTTAATCGAGCGGTTCTCAGAGGATATGCATTTTGAAATCGATGTTTTCTGGATTGTCGTGGGCGGACAGGATCCAGCGAAACTGATTCGCAAACTTAAAGGACGTGTATCTCAACTGCACCTCAAAGATTTGAACAAAGCAATTAAGACACCGAACTATGGATCAATTCCACAGGAAGCATTCGAGGAACTCGGCGACGGCACGATCGCGATGGAGCCAATCATCCGCGCGGCGAACCGCGCCGGCGTGAAGCACTGCCACGTCGAACAAGATCACTCGCCACATCCGATTCAAAGCATCCAACAAAGCATGAAGCATTTAAAAACCTTATAGGATTCCAGTATGACTCATCGGCTTCGTGCCAACTGCCTTCGATCGGTGGAGCCACACGAACCGTCGGTCCGATGAGTTGTCCATATTTAAAACCGTTAGCGAATAACGCACCGTTCGAACGCTGAGGAACTCCCCAATGAGATCGAAACGATTTGTGATCACCCTGATAACAGGAATGCTAACGATGTGCGGCCAAGTCCGAGCGGAAGTCGCAGTGGGAGAGGATGCTCCTACCTGGAAAATGATCGGCAGTGATGGACAAACTTACTCGTCTGATGGATTCAAAGGTAAAAAGGCTTACGTGATCGCTTGGTACCCCAAAGCATTCACCGGCGGCTGAACGAAAGAGTGCAAGTCGCTCCGTGAGAGCGGCAAAGCCATTCGCGAATTCGACGTTGCTTACTTCACTGCCAGCACCGATCCGGTCGAAAAAAATCGCGACTTCGCCGAAAGCCTAGATCTTGATTACCCGATTCTCAGTGACCCTGGTAAAGAGGTCGCAAAGGCGTTCGGTTGCTTAAACCCTCGGGGAATGTCTAGTCGCTGGACCTACTACATCGGCAAAGACGGAAAAGTGCTATATGTTGACAAGAAAGTTAAGTCGGCGAACCATGGCGTCGATGTGGCCAAAAAGCTGGCGGAACTTGGCGTGGACAAGAAGTAAGCGTTTCCGCTAGCGCCAAATTCACTTGATTATTATCGCAATGCAACATCAAGCTGAGCGCCCGCGTTCAGCAGTGAGAGTGATGCAAAGTGGCTTCGCGAAGCTTTAACGGGAATGGGCAGAATCGAAAAAGAATGCAATTCCGTTCGCCCGAAGCCAATTCCTCGAAGTGATTTAAGTGTGGTCCCAAATACTGACCGCTATTTCAATCAATTGGAGCCAGTGCAACGGACTGTCGCTCACGTTGCTGCGATCTCTCTTGGCGACTTGGATTCACCGATCGCCGAATTCGAAAAACAAGTTCACCCTGGAACCAGCAAATCATTCAGCCCAGAAACTTACAGGAACGTCTCCAGTCTCGAAAACGCCTACTTGTCGTGCACGTCGACCCCAAATGATTCGAGTGCTGCCTTGTGCTCGGCCATTTTCTTTTCGTCGATCGGGTTATCACCAAGATAAACCTCCATGTAGGGAGCAAAGCGGCGATCTCCCTCGGAATCTTTGCGACACATGTCAACTAACGGTGTTAAGTCGGCGACCTGATTGCGCGACATCAACAGCATGTCCAACTCAGTCAGGGCCCCAAGTGGATCAAGCGAAGTGACTTGGTTACCCGCAATATCTAACGTGGTTAACCAACGCAAACCAGAAACAGGCGTTAGGTCGGTCAACTGATTCTCCGAAGCATCCAACGACCAGATTTTGGATAAACCCGCAATCGGTGCCAACGTCTTTAGCCCGTTCGTCGAAACATACAACGTTCGAAGATTCGCCATCTTTTCCAGAGGTTTCAAATCTCCGATTTGGTTGTCGGATAAATCCAACAGCTGCATCGCGGTCAAATTCTCGAGCGGCTTAATATCCTTGATCACATTGTCAGCAAGCGTCACGGACTGTAATCGTTTCAATTCGGCTAGGGGGGAAACGTCGGTGATCTTGTTGTCCTCTAAATCGATCAGCATTAACGCCTTGCAGTGCTGCAAACCCTCTAAACTCTTGATCCCTTTGCCTTTACCGACCACACGCGAGATGTTTGCCACATCAGCGGCAACAATCGGTTGTTCGTTGTAACGCTTTTCAAAAACTTCGGCGCGAACCGCAGCTTCTAGTGCCTTATCGGTAAAGATCGGGCGATTTGCTTCAGCTTCGGCCTTCTTCTTGGCTTCAGCTTCGGCCTTCTTCTTGGCTTCAGCTTCGGCCTTCTTCTTGGCTTCAG
>JARGNK010000042.1:28075-45714 GCA_029213145.1 Rubripirellula sp.
CTTCAGCCTTCTTCTTTTCCTCGTCGGCTTTTTTCTTCGCCTCCGCTTCAGCTTTTTGCTTGGCCTCTTCGTCCGCTTTCTTCTTCGCTTCAGCCTCAGCTTGCTGCTTGGCTGGATCGGCTTCTGCTTGCTGCTCGATCTTTTCCTGTTGACCGGTCGGCGGATCATCGGCCAAAGCAGGAACGGTCAAAAGACAAGCCAAAAGAACACAGGTCAGGCGGGGAATCACGTGCGACATACCAAATTTAACGGCGTGTTCGGGAAACGAGGTGGGACATTCAGCCTAGATTCTACTTCGACTGGCGGACCAGAACCATCTGCGAAGGCGGTGTCGGCCCAGAAACAGGCACAACTGAGAAATTTCCCACCCGAGAATGAATGCAAAGAGATTGGCAGCTCTTTCTGCGGTTTCTAACTCAATGTGCAAGGCACCGAGGCGGTTTTACCGCGTCGCAGTCGCACTTACTTGGAATACCGCACCGGCGGGCGTGGGCACACGGACACGGGAGGGCGGTGTCAGTGCAGGAGGCCGTCGCCAGTAAGGGAGAGTACTGGCAGATGGGGAGGGTGGTGCCGGTGCGGTAAATTCGCTTGGCGAGCGTTTACATGCTTCGATCCCGTGGATCGGTCAAGCCATCGGCGAGTCGCCGCAACGCTTCGGTTTCAATTTGCCGGACTCTTTCACGAGTCAGCCCGAGTTCGGCTCCGATTTCCTTGAGCGTTCTAGGCTCCTCGCCGCCCAGCCCAAACCGCAGCTTCAAAACGGTCGCTTCTCGATCCTCTAGATGCCCGAGTAACTCCATCGCGTGCCGCAAGATGTCGTGATCGAGCATCTCTTCGTCGGGTGCCTTCAAACGCTCGTCCATCACCATTTCGCCAAGCGACCAGCCGGATTCGCTTTGATCGCTTTGGGGAGTGCTATTGCTGATGCGGATCGCCTTGCGAATGATCGGCAATTTTTTCTTGGGCAACCCCAGGACTCTGGCGACCTCTTCGTTGGTTGGCGTGCGTCCCAATTCTTCGCTCAGCCTTGCGGTAGCGCGACGCCACTTGCTCAACAGTTCAACCATGTAAGCCGGAATGCGAATCGTCTTCGCACTATTGATCAGAGCACGCTTGATCGACTGCTTGATCCAGTAACTTGCGTACGTGCTAAACCGCGTTCCCACGGTTGGGTCAAAACCCTCGACTGCACGGAGTAGCCCGAGGTTCCCTTCTTCGATCAAATCCTGCAGGCCGAGTCCCTTACCGGTGTACCCCCGAGCAATGTTGACCACCAAACGCAGGTTCGCCCGCACCATCCGATCTCTCGCCAACACGTCGCCCGCACCAATCTGCTCCGCCAGTTCGAGTTCTTCCTGGGCGGACAGCAATGCGGTTTCGTTGATTTCTCGCAAATACGTCTCAAGCGGTGACTGGGCTGACCGCGAGCGAGTCGTCGGTCGTGCTTTCGAGGAGGCTGCTTTTTTGTTAGAGGCGGGTGCCTCTTTGGTTTCAAGCTCTTGCGACGGATCAGCGGTATCGAATTGGGACATAGAGATAACCAAACGGATGCTTTAGGAATGAGAGTCACGAAAACGACCGTTTGAATCAGGCTGCAAGGGGAGGGGTTCTGCAAACCAATGATCGTCGACGTGAAGCTCCCCTCTCCAGACCGGGGATGGATCAGGTGAACAACCACTGCATCGGCAAGGTTTACCGGACCGCTCCAAGAAGCGGGATCAGAAAACATCTGTGCAGAGCAATCCGATTCTGTTGGTGATAGTGATGAGTTCTTCGTTGACAGTTGTCGCACCAGCGGACTGTCGTCGATCAGGTCACACGCTCGCTTCGCTAAAACTAAAATGTGGTTTGCAGCCTCATACCCTCCCACTCATTTCTGTCCGTTACACTACGGGCGTTCTGCTGCTTCTTCATCGCAAACACCAACCACTCCCAACGATTGCCATGCTTATTGATTCTCACCATCATCTTTGGAAATACTCGCGCGATCAGTACGGTTGGATCGATGATCAGATGGCGGTGCTAAAGCAGGATTTCCTAGTTCCAGAATTACAGCAGGTCGCAGCCGACGGCGGGATCGATGGATTTGTCGCGGTACAAGCGCAGCAAACGTTAGAAGAAACCCATACCCTGCTTAAAATGGCGGCCGGAGAGCCTTTGATTCGTGGCGTTGTTGGCTGGCTGCCGCTGGCAGACCCCAAGGTCGGTGATACGCTTGACCGCCTCGCCAGCGCCCCCTTGCTGAAAGGAGTTCGCCACGTCGTGCAAGACGAACCGGATGATCAATTTATCTTGGGCAAAGATTTCAACCATGGAGTCGCGCAACTGGAAGGCCGGAACCTCGTGTACGACGTGCTCATCTTTGCCCGCCAATTGCCAGCATCAATCGAATTCGTCGATTCCCATCCAACCATTCCGATGGTGTTGGATCACATCGCCAAACCAACGATACAGGTGGATCAGTTTGATCAAGCCTGGGAACAACACTTTCGCGAGATTGCCAAACGTGAGAACTTGACCTGTAAATTCTCTGGCGTGGTGACCGAGGTTCGGGACGAACAATGGACGATCGATACCGTTCGCCCTTATTGGGAGGTCGCATTGGATGCATTCACCCCAAAACGGCTGATGTTTGGTAGCGATTGGCCAGTTTGCTTGCTGAAATCGCCGCATAGAGGCTGGCTACAGACGGTCCAGCAATTAGCGGCGGAATTGTCCGCGGATGAAAAAGCGGACCTCTTCGCGAACACGGCAGCGAGAGTTTATAACTTGTAGGCGTTGTAGCAGAACGACGTGCGGGGGCTCGATCCATCGCGATGTAATTTCGCCAAACGGCAACCTCAATTCTGCTCAGTTTCCCCCCTGGCCAAATTTCCGGCAAAGGCAAGGCTATGCGTGCGATCCAAATTTCAGAGTTAAAGACGCTTAAGCGGATCGATATCGATGAACCCTCCAGTCCAGGCGCGGGCGAAGCGTTGGTTCGAACCCACAGGATGGGTGTTTGCGGCACGGATATCAGCTGCTATTTGGGAAAATTTCCCTTTTTCGACTTTCCACGAATCCCCGGACACGAACTGGGGGTGGAAGTTGTGGCGATCGGTGATGGTGTTCAAAATGTGAAACCCGGTGATCGCTGCAGCATCGAGCCCTATATGAACTGTGGCGAATGTTATGCCTGCCGCCACGGGGCAACCAACTGCTGCCAAAACCTTAAAGTCATCGGCGTTATGATGGACGGCGGGCTTTGCGAGTCGTTTCTTGTACGTGCTGACAAACTACACCCCTCGGCGACTCTCAATTACGACCAATTGGCGCTCGTGGAAACGCTCGCGATCGGTTGTCACGCGAATGACCGCGGAGCTCCCGAGGGTGGCGATCACGCACTGATCATCGGCATGGGGCCAATCGGCTTGGCCACACTCGAATTTGCTCGACTAACTGATGCCACCATCACTGTCATGGACGTCAATGCATCGCGGCTCGATTTTGTTCGCGCGACCTACGGTATCGAGAACACCGTGTTGCTGGATGGAAGCGGCAGCGAACTCGATCAGATGAAAGAGATCACCCAGGGTGATATGTACCAAGTAATCACCGATGCGACGGGCAATAAGCATTCGATGGGCGGCGCGTTACAGTATATCGCTCCAACCGGAAAGCTTGTCTTCGTCGGGATCACGACGGAAGAAGTCGCGTTTCGCCACCCAGTACTACATCGCCCCGAAGCGTCGATTTTGGCATCGCGAAACGCACTGCCGCCTGACTTTACGCGGATCATTAAACTAATCGAAGACGGCACCATTAACACCGACCCATGGATCACTCACCGCACCAACTTCGACGGCGTACTCGACGACTTTGAATCGTTCACCAAACCAGAGACGGGCGTGATCAAAGCGATCATCGAAGTCGTCTGACTGCAGCGGAACAAACCGTTAACTCTCTTTTGCCTGGGCGAGCTTTTTACATAGCGTCTTTTCTAAGAACAACACAAACTCCTCAACCTCCAACTCATCATTCATTATGTCCGATAAGTGCGTTACCCTTGGATTGGCACCGAGTTTTGGCTTTGGCGATCGAACTGGCTTAGCAACTCCCGGTCACGTGGCCGCGATGAAGCGATGTGGAGCCGGAATCGAAGCGATCTATCCACAGCAATCGATCCGCGAAATGACTCGAACCAGTCGCACCCCACAGCAGGTAATGGATGATGCGATGCAAGCGGCTCGAGCTTCTGGATGGTCGGGAGACATCGGTGCTGACGCCGATCACTTGAAAATTCCAGAAGATGTGGACGTCACCGCCGCCGTCGGCTTTACGTTCTTCACGATCGACCCTTCAGATGACGTCGATCAAAAGGCCGACGATTACGATGAGCCGACTTTACGTGAAAAATTCTCCGGTGCCCATAGCGACGCAAGTTGGTATGAAAGCTATCTCGGAAAAACGGTTAAACTCGATACCGGAACAACGATTGAATTGGACGAACAGGCCTGCATGCGGGCTGCCGTAAAGTACGGGCAAGCGATCAAGCGAGCGCTGAAGCTTGGCGATTACATCAAGCAGGTCAACGAACAGGCCGGCAGCGACTATGAAATCGAATTGTCAGTGGATGAAACCGATCAACCCACCACGCTTGCCGAACACTACATCATCGCCGACCAATGCTTAAAGGGCGGCATGAAATTAGTCAGCCTGGCACCTCGCTTCATTGGCGATTTCGAAAAAGGAATCGACTTCAAGGGTGACCTTGCCGCGCTCGAAGCATCCCTAAAAGACCACGCTGCAGTTTCCTCGGCACTCGGCCCCTACAAATTGAGCCTGCACAGTGGCAGTGACAAGGTTTCCATGTATGGCATCCTCGCCAGCGCGACCGGAGGACGATTCCACGTCAAAACTGCCGGCACTAGCTATCTTGAAGCGTTGCGGGTGGTCGCACGCCACGACGCAACCGCTTTTCGTGAAATCATCGATTTCTCAAGAGAACGATACGAAACCGATAAGGCAACCTATCATGTTTCGGCAACTCTCGCCGATGCTCCACTGACGAACGATGCAGACGATTTAACCCTGGAGCGAGAGTATCTCGAGAAGTGGGAAGATGTTCCTGTGGGAAAAGGATTCACAAAACCGGGACGGCAGATTCTTCACTGCACGTTTGGATCCGTTTTAACCGATGCGAAATTCGGCAAGATTGTGCACGATTGCCTGAAGGCTCACCCAGACACCTACTCCGAGGTGCTTGATGACCACTTTGGTAGACACCTCGACGCACTTCGCAGCGGAATGTAAACGCCAAACAATCGTCGGGCAAACCACCTTTTCGATAACCCTCGGTCTCTATCGTGATCCCATCAACGCATTGGCCGTTTGGAACGACCGGACTGCAGCTGCCACGCGTCGTATTTGGCACCACCTGCTTGGGCAATTTATTTGTTGCCATGCAACAGGAACAAAAGGCTGATTTGATTCGTCGTTGGTTCGAGGAAATGCCACGACCGATCGCAATTGACAGTGCCGGCAAATATGGTGCCGGCATGGCACTGGAGGTCCTCGGGCAAGAATTGACGGCGATAGGTGTCGATCCAAGTGATGTCATCATCAGCAATAAACTTGCTTGGCGACGAGCTCCACTTACCACCGCGGAACCGACGTTTGAACCGGGTGTTTGGATCGATCTTCATCACGATGCGGTTCAAGACATCAGCGAATCGGGGATCATCCGGTGTTATCAAGATGGCCGCGAAATGCTCGGCCCTTATCCGTCACAACTGGTCAGTGTTCACGACCCCGACGAATACCTGGCCGCCGCCTCCGACCCACAGGATCGTGGCAAGCGAAAAACAGACATTGAACAGGCAATTCGCGGACTTGCAGAATTGAAAGCGACTGGCGAAGTTGCCGGCGTTGGCATTGGTGCAAAGGATTGGAAAGTCATTCGCGAACTGGATAACGCCTGCGAGCTGGACTGGATCATGATGGCGAATAGCTTCACGATTATGAATCATCCACCCGAACTGATTTCCTTTCTTGACGCCCTGCGTTCCCGTGGCGTTGGGCTAATCAATTCAGCGGTCACGCACGGTGGTTTCTTGCTTGGCGGGAACTTCTTGGATTACCGTCCCATTGATGCCAACGATCCAGGTGACCAAGAAAAACTGGATTGGCGAAAGCGTTTTCAATCGACTTGTGAACGTGTCGGGCAAGACCCGTACCACGTCGCTGTCTCTTTCGGCGTATCCCACCCTGCAGTTCACAGCGTCGCGCTGAGCACCAGCCGCGCCGACCGAGTCCAATCTATGTTGCAAGCCGCAATTGAACCAATCCCGAGTGAAACCTGGACGGCGTTGCGGGAAGAAAAACTGATCGCTGACGACTATCCTTATGTCTAGATCTCAGCGACTGTGATCACCCCAGTGGCTGTACGCTGGAACCGCTGGCTCTAATTACCGCTTAACCGCGGCGGATCTCTGAGCCTTGAAATCGAATAATAATTCGATAAATCTTCTTGTGGTGGTACTCAATCTCGCCGGTCTGCATATCGAACTTGTGGGGACTATTGTGTCGACGGATATCGATGGTCGCATGGTATCCCCGCTCGGAAAAGACATCGATCAACATCGCCAGTGCGAGATCATCCTCCCAGATCGAATCTTCCGAGTTGATATTCGCACGGCCCGAAATCGCATGCCGAACGACGATTGGCATAAATTTTTCTTCTAAGATATCGACGACCTGATGGAACAGTTCGGTGTGTTCGATTTCATAGGCGTCCAACCGCTCAACCAATTCACGACGAGCATGGCTCACGATTTCGCTCGCCAACGGGATTCTGGTCAATAGTTGATAAGTGCGTGGATCAAGCTCTAAAGAGCTTTGATATTCCAATTCATGAAGGATATTTTCCTGAACCACCTCTAGCGACGCCTGGGCGTTGATGAAGTGGTAGTGAAAGATCTGCTTCAGGGAAACGAGCGCGTCGTAGGTTTGTTCCTTGAAGACACGATACCGGTTGCGGGCTAACTCTGCATCAAAATCGGTCGGTCGTTTTTCCCACAGCTCGCCGATCCCACTTCGTTCGACCTCGCTGTTGTGCTCCGTCGTCTCGCGTCCTCGCTTGAGTTGCCGCGCGACGCTCTCCGCTTCATCAACGAACAGCACCATGATGTGAAATGTCGGTTGTTTGAAATGCACCAAATCCTGAGGCGAACTTGCGAACTCTCGACGGAGTGCATTCATTTGGTCGAACAGCATTTTCAAGCACTCGACCTGGACCTTGGTCCGCGGAAAGCCATCTAAGATGACACCGTTTTGATACTTTTCGTCGAGCAGCCGTCGAAACACCAAATCGACAACTTCCCGATCGCCAACCATGCCTCCTTGCGCCTTGATGGCGAGGGCTTCAGGGCTGCTCAATAATTCGCTGACGACAATTGGGGGCTCCGAGATATCACGGACTTTACGAATGAAATCGGTATTGGTTCCCTTGCCCGCACCAGGTGCTCCTCCCAACAGAATTACTTCCTTCGGAAAACGCATATTCCGCTGACCGAATTCAAGCTCCAACTGTTTCCAGATGGTTTTAAAAATCAGCTGCGCGTCCTTGACCTCTAAATCAACCGGCGGCTTCGCTGTCTTGGTTCGCTCAGGCAAGGAATTGGTCACGGTCGGTCCAACCAAAGTAAAAAAGGGATGAAATGCTCGTGAGAACGGTCTTAGACAAACGAAACAACCTACCGAAACGTCTTTTCAAACGGAAGCTGAGACGAAGCGACGCGGCCAGCGTGAGGCGAACTCGAATAGAGGTCACAGTCGACTGGACTTAGTGTTCATCGGCCGCGCATGCGAATACTTCCGAATAAAATCTTGCCATTCCTTGCTGGTGCAAAACATCAATTCTTAGCAGAATCTGGCATGCCGCTTTGCCGGGTCAAAATCAAGTTCGCGGTGTGGAACTTAGAAAATGTGCTAGATTTCAAAAGAATTCTGGTCTTTTTTCAGCCAAACACGATGATCCGACTCCATTCCGTCTCTGATCCTATCGGGCAGGCCGCTCAACTGCGTCGCTGGCGGTGTGGTCGCATCGTGATGCAATCTGGACGCCTGGTTGAAATTCAACACAGGCTGTTCTGCGGCAACGTTTCTGTCGCTCAGGTCTGGTGGCAAGCAAAATATGGGCGTCCCGACGATGATCTGCTGTGGCTGGATTACCACCAACCGATCGGAATGCGGGCCTTTCTCACCCTCGATTACATTCGCTCTGGCACTCACGCCGGTTACAAGACCTTGCTTGGGGCGTGTCGCGTACTGGATGAAATCGCACGAATTCGAAATGCACAGGCAATCGTCGCCCATGTGACCAACTCGCAAATCAGTGATCGCTTACTACATCGACTTGGCTGGGAACAACATCTGAAGCAATGGAAGGGTCGTCACTGGATACGCCGATTCTACGATGGTTACCCAACCTCAAATGTGCGCCGTTACGTGACGGCGTGACACGCTGGGGTGGTGAAGAGAAAGGCACCATCGGCCATCTCAAAATGGAGAGAGTTTGAGTTCGAGCAGGCACTTACCTCAGCCAGTTCACCTGCACGATTGCTTCGTAATCAAATTGCTGATCCAATCCTGACCGCAACGGTATCGACATTGCTGGGGTGACGACCAAGTCGTTATTCAAAACAAAGTGCATTCCGCCCGTCGCGTTCACCACATTAAAATTGCGCTTTAGATTCGTGTATGTGAGCGTGCCGTCACTCACAAAGTCGGATGGCTGCAACGTCCCTGTATAATGTAACTCAGCGTTGGCAATCAATTGTTGCAGTACGGACTGTCGCTGACCTCGATAGACGGTACGACTGAAAGCAACGTCCGTGGTGATGAGTGTGGAGTCGGTAAAGACTCCCAATTTCGGCAAGGGCCCACCCGACAGGTTGCCAAAGACCGGATCACCATTGGCGGCGACATCAAGTTGCAAGTAAGCCTGCATCGCTGTGTCGCGGTTAATTCTCATCAGCAGAGCAGTGAAAGGCAAAATATGAAACGATTCGTTTTCGACACGAAACAGCTCCTCACTACCCTGGTAGAAACGCGAATCGTCGGCAGTTGGCAGCGTAACCCCCACACCACCGCTCCATAGCAACCGTTCGGTTCTCAGCAGTGCTAACTTGGAAATCAGTGCAGCGTTACCTAATTCAAAATCACGTGATTCTTTCTGATCCAGATCCTGAGTGCTGCCATAGGTGCCTGCCATTACCAAGCGGGCTTCGAATGAAAAAATTCGATCTACAAGCTGTCGCTCCACACCGAGCGTGTATCGACTGATATCACCCAAGTTAGCGAACGCGTCGTTAAAAAAGTTGTACGAGAAAAAACATCTGTCCCGAACTTCGGGACTGAAGTTCTCTGACAACTTGACACGTCGCGTCGCGACCCCGGGTCCTGGTAGCGGTCGACCATTCCCATCACCATCACCATCACCATCACCATCACCAGAGAGTGAATTGGTATAGCTGTACTCCACGAGGAATGTCGACAGGATTGCATAGCTGCCATCTTGGGCTGTCGTATTCGTGGTGTTGTCCGTATAGGTCGCAGTACCACCATCGAACAAAAACCCCGGTCCCGGCGAAACCAATGCATCACTTGGCGGAATCGGCTCAGCAATCGCGAAAGTGTCGGCAATGGAGTCACCAGAAACATCGAATCCCGACCCTTGAGTGGTTACATCATTAGGAAACGTATCGCTGCCGAACTCGAATAGTAGCGTCGCACTCGCGTCACCAGGATTACTCAATGGCACCTGATTTGCCGGCGCATATCCTGAGAAGCGAACAGTCTGCGATCCTCCAAAGGTTGAGAAGCTGCCACCAAACAGATCACCAATCATTGTCGGCGCTGCCGAAAAGCCAGCCGCTGTCGCCCCTAAGCCCGCCCGGCGACGATTGCTCGCTGCTGGCGGCGCAGCCGGCGCTGGTTGCATTGCGGGAGGTGGCACTAAATCCTCAATTTCCGCGTTGGGATCTGTGTTCAATTTCGGCAGTTCTACCGGATTCGGTACAACCTGTGACGGAGGCTTATCAGACGCTGACTTGACCGGGTCTGCCAGCCGAACCGGTGGTGTACCGTCCTGAGTTGCTTTGCCGTCCTGCGTTGTTTTATTGGCCTGAATTGGTTTATTGGCCTCGCCCGGTTTTTCTGGAATTGCTTGTTCCGGAGCTGTCACTTCCTGGCCGGCTGCTCCCACAGGCTGGCCACCGCTAGCTGACTCGATCTGACCGCCGTCCAAATCCAACGGTGGTGCCGGCAACTGCACAACCTCCGCGGAAAGCGGGCCAGAAAAGCCGAATGCCAGCGTCGCAATCAAAACGCGATGCTTTGCCGACCTACAAATCTTTGGTGTCGCCATATCCGGCTTCCCGAGCAAAATCCATCAACACAGTACATTACACATCCACCTTGTTTTCGGCACAACCAACACGAATACTGAAGCCGCAACCGGACAACCCCCACTAACCGACAGGACCGGTAAAGTCAGCCTATCCTGCCAGCACGTCACCAATCACAGACTGCTAAGCGTCGACACAATTACTCTTGCTCTGCTCAGACTTGGTGTTCGTTCGAAGCTTCGAATGGTGATCCGCGATCCAGACTTTCCGAGCTGGTGTCTCCGAGCGATTCCATCGCATGAGAAAAATGCGACCGCGATCACCTGCGGCCGCGGCTCAGCGCGAGGTCAAGGGAAGCTGAAGGGTACGCAGCAAGTAGTGTGGGCTGGCGGTCGGATGCTGAGGAACTCCTTCCGCTTCTGATTCCACCGTCACGCGTTCGGTGACATACTGGATCACTTCATCGAGAGAAACTTGCCCATCATCCTTGATTTCTGCCGCTTTGCCACTCAGAGCATCCACCAAAGCAGTGGTGAATCGTCCAAGCCGTGTTTCACGCTGCTCAGCCGCTTCTTGATCACCTTCGCTTGCAGTCAATGTCAGGACAAGATCTTCCTGCAAAAATCTCAGGGCACTCTTCAGGTCATCCCGACGCATCAATGACTGAACGGCCCCACTGTGGCACGAGTCAAGAATGGCCAGCTTGCGACAAGGCAGACTGGACAACGCAGCCAAATCACTGAATGCAATGCAATCGTCATAGCGATCATTCATCAGATCGCTGTAACGGGCGTCGGCGGTTACAAAGTACCACTGATTCGTTCGACGGTCGCGCAATCCATGACCGCACAAATACATGATTACCAAGTCATCGGGGGAAACCGTTTCGGCTAATTCCTCAGCGGCTCCTTGGGCAAACACACGCCAAAGTGGACGAATCGCATCGGTATCGGTCAAAGCATCCGCAGAGGTCTGATAAATCGGAGCCGATTTGGCGCGAAACAAATCGGTAATCGTCTCTGCCGCCGTGGCGGCAAAGTCGAGCGACTGAATTTGTGGGTCCCCATAATCGCTGACCCCTATCGCCAGCACGTGCAAACGCGGCTTCGGCCGCGGTAACTGGCCGGGCTGATGCTCCAAGTCGATTAGCAAGCGGCCGATCGATTCAGATTCAGTCGCTGCAAGAATTTCGAGTTGCAGCGCTGGATCGCTCGGTAAGCGAAACTCCCATTGAAACGTGGTGGTCCGCATATCGTCGGCCTCGACGGAATTGGGAATCACACGCCGTCCCACCGCTGGAACACCGCTGACAAAAGCCTTGGGATTGACCAAAGAAGCACCGATTGGCACGGTGATTTCCGCGCGCACCGTCAATCGGTCTCCATCGACACGATTGCTTGGGTCAGGAGACAGCAGCCGAATTTCCGGCCTCGTTTCAATCTGATTAACGATCGCGCCGTCAGCCGGTGGCGGACCAATTTGGGTCAACGTGTTCTGCACCGCCGCTTGCAAATTACCCGCTTCCATCAGCCCACGCATGATATCGGGACGCTCAAGTTGTTTCCGAAACTGCGCTGCGAGGAAATACTGAACAGGCCTCTCTAAATTGACGGGATTGATCTGCCAACCAAAATTCTGATGACCATTGAATGAAGCGTCGTAGTAACCGGCTGGCGTCCAATACGCCCACTCACGATTTTGATCGACAAATAAAGTTGCCAACGGCCGCCAGGCTGGGAAACTTTGAAACCTGGGCCCCGGTCGACTCAAACGCCTGAACTCAAAATACACTTGGGTGTCGAAAGGCAGTTCCAATAGCTGTTGTTGAATCTGCTTCGGATCGGTCTCATCACCACGAGACTCATCATTGAGAACCCATTTGATTAACGCCAGCTGATCGCCCTCACGAACGCCGCGAAAATACAACGGGCCAGCTTCATCAACCTTTGCGGCGACCAAGCGATCCCCTTCAAGTTCGAATTCAACACCCCAACGATTGATCATCTCGGACGCCTCAAAGACGTCCTCGAGGTTCCAAACTGCAATCGTCGAATCAGCCGAACCGCTGACCATGTATTTGCCGTCGCTACTGCATGAGACCGAGAAAACTTGATCCGCGTGCCCACGGAATTGTCGCATCAATTTTGGTGGATCAGATGCATCAGCCCGGTAGAGATAAATATTCCCTTGGCCCGACGTTCCAATGAGAACAGCTCCGGTCGCGGGAACCGATCTGGGATCCTCATTGCCTTGCAAAGGGATTGGCAGGGTGCCCGCACTGGTCGGCGCACCATGTCGGACGCGATCAAGTGGCAAGGTGCCGCGAGGCTGATTGCCCTCGAAAAGAAGAAAACGGTCACCTTCGAAGGGGCCAGCAGGTCCCCAGCGTGTCGCAGAACGTTGGGCGGGCCAGAATTCATTAGCGTCGATTGGGCCTCGCCCCAACAATTTACTCTCCGCCAAATCGAATACCCCCTCCAACCGCTTGGCCCCCTCCGCATCGCGGCTCCAGCCAAACCCCACCTTATAACCGTCACCTTTCTCGAAAGCCACTTTCAGCACACCCGCTACAGACGCACGCATGACTTGCGGTGGATCGTCCGTCAATTTGTCGCTCTCATCTAAAGCATGCACTTCAAGGGAGGTCCCCTGAGAGGCTATGACCTGTTGATGTCGATCGTCCATTGCAACTGAATAGACATCGTCTGCTAAGGTACGCCACCCCAACCGCACGGCTGGTTTCACGGAAATATCCCAGATCTCAACGACCGATTGTCCGTTTTCTCCAATCTCGGTGCCCACCACGATTTGCTCGCCAAGTTCGTCCATGTCTACGAACAAAGGCGGCTTGGACGGGGTGAACTTTTGAAAGGATGCGACCGCGCCATCGTCGCTAAAGGTCCAAACCCCAACGTCTCCGCCTGATTCACCGCCCATCTCGACTGAAGCCATGACTCGGCCGTCTTTGGTCGCCGTAAGGCAACGCACTTGAATACGATGATCAAACTGAGCGAGCGTCAGCCGTTGCTCATTGCGTAGGTCAATTCTTTCCAAATGCCAAACACGCGCTCCAACCTGCGAATTGGTGTCCAACTTTGGCGAAACTAAATAGTCTTCACCGACAAAGCTGACAGCGGAAAAACTACGTGTTCCGGAAGACTGTAATTCCGCCGCAACATCGTCGCCATAGGTGACTCGATCTGCATCAGTCCACATCCGGCCACGCCAAATCTGCGTCACTGCATCTGGCTGCCAGTCCATCACTCGGCCCTGCATGTTGATCGACGCCAATCTGGGAGCATCCGATGGCGACCATGCCAGTGACAACAAATTGACCCCGATTTCATCCTCGGTCACTAATGTTTGCAACAACTCGCCGCTGGCAATCTCAACAATGCGAATTTCTCCGCTTGAACCAAAAGCCCCGTAACCTGCGAACGCGACCCATCCATCTCGTAGTTTGGCCGAGTACACCGTCCCCCGAGGTCCCCGCGAAACCGGCCAACGAATGGTGCGGCGGTGCAACCAGCCCGTGTCGTTAAGGTCGGTTCGTTCCCAGACATGAACATCCTTATCACTGCCCGCCGAAACGAGAGTACGACCGTCTTCACTTAGATCGAGCGTGCGAATCAGCGCGGTGTGGCCATCGAAGGACAAACGCAAAATCGGTTGTGTTGGATTGACCTTGTCGGGTGCAACCGCCATCCCGGGGATTTGGTCCTCACCGGGCATCTCGGCCCCAATCACTCGAGCACGACCACCGCGGTCAATACCAGGCAGAACCGCCTCGTCTGGCAACTCCGTCGATGAGTTCTGGGAGCCTGGCAGAACACCTTCATCCGGTAATCGAGTTTGCCCCCAGCCGTTCGAGGCAAAAGCGAGCGATCCGCAAATTGCAAGCGAACCCAGCAATTGACGAAATGGGACTCGCAACAACACATTATCTGGACCGAACATGCCTACAACCCTTTGCGAACAACCCATCTCTGACAATGTATCGACGTGGACGTTCATCGGTCCACCCGATTCGTACATCACCCAACGAAGGCATTCAGCCCAAACCAACACAATCGCCTGCGAATTTAAATCTTGCGTTGAAACGTCGTCAGAACATTGGACCAACCGTCAAAACATTCCTTTTCCGGCGCCGCTCAACATATGTTATCCTACGGTATCGGATGATCCCAATCTCTTATTTTTCCGAGGGTACTGATGCGGTCGCCAATGTTTTCCCTTTTTGGTTTGGCGCTGATCACATGCATTGCATGCAGCCCACCTTCCTCTCCTTCGGAATCGTCGCGGCAACCAGAGGCTCAACCGGTAGTCGCATCAGTAGTAGAAGCGGAACCCCGCAATGAGCAGGGCACTGAAACCCAGCAGGGCACTGAAACCCAGCAGGGCACTGAAACCCAACAGGCTGCTGAAACCCAGCAGGCAGCGGACGCGAAAACGGAGGAAACTCCCGCAGCAGCCCCTCCCACGCCAACCGCAGATGCCAGGGTCGAAGCAAAATCGCCGGCGGCGTCGGCAATGTCGACCGTTTTCTCCCCAACGCGGGCACCAAAGCGAAAAACCATGGGATTGCTGCAACGCAGTTTCCTAGACCTGGCGGACCAAGGTGAACAAGAACTCGAAATCGCGATTGTTGTTGACGGAACCGACAGCATGACGACCGAGTTAGCAGGAGTGCGGCGTTCGATTCACCAAATGCTGGCCGACCTGCAAAGGTATCGTGACAACGAAGTTCGCGTCGCCTTGGTCGTCTACCGAGACGTTGGTTCGCCATCGGGGGAAGTCAGCATCCTATTGGACAAGTTCACCACCGATGAGGACGCGATCGAAAACGCCGTCCAAAAATTGCAGCCCGAGAGCGGGGCACCGTTCTTTCATGAACTCACCGACGAAGGGGTGCATCGATCGATCAAGGATCTCCCATGGACGGATGATAACCAAGTCACCAAGTGGATCATTCTTTTCGGCGATGCACCGCCCTATTCACCCAACTACGCAGACGAAGATCACCCCGCAGCCCGGCGTCGCTACGCCGATTCGATTTTGGTGTCGATGGCAAAACGAAAGAATATCCGAATCAACTGCGTGCTATGCACTAGCGGTGGTAATGTTTCGGAGTCGTACCAACAGTCCGTTGACCAAACCCGCGCGTTTATGAACGCGATGGCGGCTGGCACCGATGGACTGATGCTCGATCTTTCCTACGAAGCGATTCGCACCGCGATTATCGATGCAGCCAATCAACCCAAAGTCGGATTGGCAAAAATGGAGCCCATTACTCGCATCGATATAGCCTCGGTCCGACGAGATCAGACGGATACGACCTCTGACACGAGAACGGTGTCGCTGGCAGTGGTTCCCCACATGCCGCTTGCACAGATCACATTCGCTGCCAATCACCCGGCGGTCCGCGTGTCGACAGCGATCCGCACCAAGCTAGCGAGTATTCCCGGCGTCCGCATCGCAAGCCCACGCGACATCAAGGAACAACTGAGACGCCTGCGGGCGGAAGGAATATCACCTGATCAAGCAATGCGAGGATTGGCGGGGCGACTCGGTGTCGATTTCGTCGTCTGGGGGAAATTGGTTCCCGAACAAGCGACCTACCAAACCGCGGCTTATCGGCGAGAGGATGGAAAACAAATTCTTCCGATCTCACTGGCTGACCATCCAAATGACACCGCGTTTGCGCTCGTACAGGCCTCTGCCAAAAGTCGCCCCGACGATCAAGCTCTCGCCTACTTGATCAAGAACATGGAAAGTATTCAATCAGCATTGAAGACACCTTTGTCGGCGAGTGAATCGACCAACGATAATTTATTGACGGCGATGGAAGCCCTTGAGCAAGCTTTAGCATTTGAATCCGGCAGTGATGAATCGGTTGATTTGCTCGAAACAGCAGACCAAGCCAGCAAGAACGCTCGTACCGCTGAACCTACAAATGCCATTGCCCATTGGTTGCAGGCCAACGTCCTGTACAACCAAGCATCTCGTCTGTATGCACTTGGTGACAATGAAGCCGCCAAACAGAAGATGAATGAGATGCGGGCGTCGCTGTCCGAGGCACTTAAACATCGTCAAACCATCGCAACGAAAAGCTTGGTCACCGAAATCGAAGCCGACTACTACTTGTTGGTTGCACGCGATGCTGCAAAGGCGGTGGAACGCTATACCGCGATGACATCCCTCGACCAGCCCCAATCATCGCAACTCCGTGGGCACTGGATGCTGAGTGGTATCCGTGCCGGTGATTGGGGAACAGCCGAACAATCAGTCGTCGACCCCGCAGAATCACGCCGTCACCTAATCGAAATCATGGCGAATTGGCCAGATAGCCCCGAGGCTAAATTGCTGAAACAGTGGATGCGCTGGGATGAGAGATCTGAACAGACACAATTCAACTATCTGCCCACGGTCAACTTGGGCTTGACCGGCACTGCCTCCTGAGCCGGCCGCGATGCTTAGGATCGTCGATCTATTTTGCGGAATTGGTGGTGTTGCCGAAGCAGTCCGCAACCTGGAAACGCTACAGGTGGTTGCAGCAATCGATATCGATCGAGCCAGCAACTTGGTGTACCACCTGAATCATGGCATCCAGCCTGAATGCCAAACTCTGGAATCTATTCCGGAACTTCCTCCTGCCGACCTGCTTTGGCTATCGCCACCCTGTCAACCCTACACTCGCCGCGGTTTGAGAAACGCCGAACGCGATCCGCGGAGCAAGGCGTTGTCCCACCTGATTCGTTGCATTGAACACAACACTCCCAATGCATTGATTCTTGAGAACGTTCCAGAATTTGAAAATTCGCAGCACCATCGGGAATTACAACGGGTCCTTCAAAGTCAAGGTCATGCCACGTCGTCTGAAATTCTTTGCCCAACACAATGGGGCGTACCGATGCGTCGTCGTCGATTCTATCTAAGGGCAGTGAAAGGACTAAAAACGATCACTCCAGTCACCCCACACGATACAAGCTCGGCCCTAACCCATCATCTCGATGAATCGGCGTGGGATGACCCGACTTTAAAAGTACCCCAGATCACGCAGCAACGTTTTTCCCGAGCCATGGACATTGTTGCCCAGGATGATCAACAAGCGGTTGCAGCTTGCTTTACGTCCGCTTACGGAGATAGCCCAGTCCGCGCCGGGTCCTACTTAAAATGCAACCACCGCCGGCAGATGCGGCGATTTTCACCGCGAGAGGTAGCTAGCCTGATGGGCTACCATGATCAATT
>JARGNK010000289.1:0-1122 GCA_029213145.1 Rubripirellula sp.
CAATATGTTGCCAATGCTCGTTTCGTCATCTTACCCTCAAGGATCGACAACATTCCCAACACAGCTTTAGAGGCGATGGCACTCGGCCGAGTTGTCATCGGCACACAAAACGCAAGTTTCGATCAATTGATCGACGACAAACACAACGGTTTCGTCGTACCGCAAAACAACGAAGCAATCCAAACGGCAATCGAAACAGCCTGGAATCTAAATCACGAACAGCGCCGCCGGATTGGCACCGCAGCCGAGGAATCGATTGATCGCCTGAATCCCAAAAGCGCATCGTCCGAACTAAGCGAGCTTTTTGAGCAAGTCGCAACAAAAAAGCAACTTTAGTTTCCACCAGACCCGGTTGATGTGCCTTTCCAATGTAAAACAAGGCAAGCCGACCCCCTTTATTTCATGCAAACAGAATCTCAAGCAGACAGATCCATGGGTGGTGTAACTTAGATTTGTACCGCGAAGGCATCACCACATCACCGCAAAAGCGACGGTTAGGATGAAAGCTAATCGTCAAGGTCTTGCATGAACACACTCAGTGAAAGCCCACTTTTGCTTTCAGCTGTCGCACTAGAGCTGAACTACAATGACGAAGATAATTTTTGGTGGGATCAGTTTCGGTGGCAATGCCTCTGTTTTTTGTCAGCGCATGGCAAAAACGGCTGTCCGCTGGAACCGTTACTCATTTGACATCCGTCAACACGAAAATGCTTGGCTAGGGCAATTGCGATATCAATTACCATTGCACACGTCGTCAAATGAAGAGATGAATATGAACTCACTTTGGGAAACTGAATCATCTTGCGATAACGGGCTGGGAACGATTGCCAGTATTGATTTCGATCGTCAGACCATCGAACTAACCAGTGGTATCACTCCAGTTTTCTATGCGACAACGAAAAACGCTCTTCTGTTTGCCAGCGATCCTACGATTGTCTGTTCAGGTTCAGAAGTTGCACCCACATTGTGCCACGAATCCGTGATTTCGCTGCTACTTTCAGATCACTTGGGTCCAAATCAGACTCTCTTCAAAGAGGTCACCCAACTTCCGCCCATTCATGCTGCGATTGGGCAGAGGGGTGATTGGTCAAGCCCCGAATCAAATACACGAAGTTCAAGCAA
>JARGNK010000289.1:1132-4575 GCA_029213145.1 Rubripirellula sp.
TTGCGTTGGATGGCAGCACGACTGCGTAAGGGCGAGGATTCGGCTCCGTTCTTTCCAACGTTTGGTGATTGGTACCGACACAAATACATGAAGTTCAAGCAAGCCGAACTTGAAAGGGTCTTTCTGGATTTACCTGCTTGGCCCGATGACTGTCGCGACTTTCGTTTTTCCGCATCGGATCAGCGTCAGGCCGCAGGATTCGTACGCTGGTCGGGCTATCGCACGGGACTGCAAATGATCAACTTGAAGGTCGATCGCGCCAGCATGCATCACAGCCTGGAAGTCCGGGTGCCACTTCTGGATCGCGAAGTAATTGATGTCGCGAGGAGAGTGCGTTGGGACTCTTGCCTCGATGTCAAGCAAAGAGTTGGCAAGAAGCCGCTCCGCGCGGCGTTAGCGAAAAGATCCGATTTCCAATCGATGACGAAGCGTGGATTTTCCGTCGGAATGGATCGCTGGCTGCGAACGAGCTTGAAAGAGCGACTCGAGGACTTAGTTCTAGATCGAGATGAGTTTCTCGGTTTTCCGATCAACCGTGACGAGGTCGTGTCCATGTGCTCTGAACACTTCAGTGGACAGAAGTCTCACGCCCAAGCATTGTGGACACTGCTGAGCCTAGCTCTGTGGATTGAACGGCACTACGACAATCGTCACAGCATGACGCATGGTACTATCCGCGGCGAAAGAAGCGATTCACGTGACTAAAGTCTTTTTTGGCGGGCTGAGTTTCAACGGTACTGCGGAATCGCAGTGTGAATGCATGGCGCGAGCAGCCCATCGCTGGCCCCAGCGTTCCTTTGTGGTTCAAAAAAACCAAAACGCTTGGCTGGGCCAACTGGTTCCTAACAAAACGGATCAATCTCCGTCCGCCCATTGGTCCGTGCAATCAATGTGGGAGTCTGCTTCGAGTGCACAAGACGAGAGTCTGGCAAGTATCGCAAATGTCGATACCGATCAATCGAAAGTGGAGTTGCGATCCGGCCTCACACCGATTTTTTACGGGAGAAATGACACAACCTTGCTGTTCGCCAGCGATCCGACCCTCGTTCGCGCCGGAATAGATTCAACACCGACAATCGATCGCTCTTCCGCATTATGTTTATTGATATCGGACCATGTCCCACATGATCGAAGTTTATTTGAGCAGATTCAACAGCTGTCCCCTTTCACGCGACTCAGTGGTGATCGTCATGGATGGTCATCACCAAAACCATTTGTTGACGCGTGGGTCGATCGTATCGTTGGAAACGCTTTTGACAACTCCAGTCTGTCGGCAGCCGCCGACAGATTGGAATCGGTGGTATCTGAAGCGGTAGGTGATGAAAGTCAATGCATTTTACCGTTAACAGGTGGCGTCGATTCGCGGGGTTTGCTGGCTGCAGCACAAAGACTGCCCGACCGCAGTGCGATCAGTCATGCAGAACAGAACTTAATGACCTACACGCGTGGTGACCATTCGGATCGCGAAGTTCGTACCGCCGCAATGCTCGCGCGGAAATGCGGCTTACCCCATCATTGCTATCCCTTTCCCGCTTCCTATCTTGAACAGTCGTTTCCCCGGATTGTTCACCTGACTGGCGGAACCGTTGCCGCCCATCACGGCCATGGAATTCATCCGTTGCAAGAATTGATCGCGACGGGCCGCACTCGCGTCTTGCCTGGTACGAATGGTGAGTTTGGACGCGCCTACTGGTCAGCGAGTCGGTTTGGCAATGCCCCCACCGAGGATGCTTTCCGCCATCAGATGATTCGTAAAACATTCAAAACAACAGTCGACGAAATCCGGCCACTTTTATCGGCGGATCTGCGGTCGCAGGTGGACGAGACTGCGTTGTCGCTACACGAATCATTTTTCCAGCAACTGCCAATTGCAGGTCTTTCGACAGTTGCGGCGTTAGATTTGATTTACTTGCTGCGCCGCGTTGCGAGGTTCATGATCTGGGGTCCTTATTTGTGGTCTTCGGGCTTGGAAGTGCGAATGCCTTTTTTGGACGCTACCTATTTGAAGCGAATCGCAGCCCTACCCGATTCGCTGCGCGGCACGTCAGAGCTGTGCCGCAGCATGATTGCGCGGCACAGTCCACAGTTGATGGGAATTCCGTTGGAGCCAACGGGGCGGCGGATCGATACTGGCAAGATTCCGATCGCGCGTCGCATTCGTCGAAAAATTGAGCGTGTCAGTGGCCGCGAGCGTCATTCACCTCAAGCCTACGATCACTGGTTGCGTGCTGAACACAAGTATGTCGAAGAATTGCTGAGCGCCAGCCGAATGGTCGATGCTGGATTGATTGACAAAAACGCGCTCCGCAAGTGCTGGTCCGAGCACTTGCTGGGTAAAAATCACGCTTCGATCCTCTGCAAGCTACTGACCATTGAATTGTCGCTACGAGTCGTTCGCGATCAGGAACCTGTCCAGTGGTAATCCCTGGATTACCAAGGACCAATGACGAGGCAGTACAGACGGCGGGGCAAGCGATCACCCGGGATACACTTCCACAAGTGTCACTCCCAAAGCCGCTCGCGAAGATCGCGTTAAATGCTTTACGTTCAGAATCAGACACGACGACCAAAATAATCACGAAAATTTTCACACCGTGAACCATCCCCCTTTCTTTTCGATCATTGTTCCGACCTTCAATCGGGCGAGTTTAATCCCGCGGTGTTTGCAGTCGGTGCTTGCGCAAAATTTCGTGGACTTTGAGCTGATTGTGGCCGATGACGGCTCCACCGACGAAACAGACCAAATCGTACAGCGTTTCGCCGCTGACGATTCGCGGGTTCACTATGTGCGTCAGGAGAACAAGGGTGCCGGTGATGCACGCAACCTAGGCGCATCAATTGCGAAGGGGAGATATCTCATTTTCCTAGATAGCGACGATGAAGCGAAACCGCATTGGCTTCACTCTTTCCATAACTGCATCGCATCGGGGAGTAGGCACATCGCTTGCTGCGGAATGGATTTCCGGGACCAAAACGGAATCCGCTGGGCGGTGAGATTACCCAAAGATATGCATGGACAGCACCCGCTTATCAAGGGCTTATTCCAATCAGGATCGTTTGTAATTGCCAAGCCTATTTTCGATGAACTCGGTGGCTATGCAAATGGCCTTCCAGCTAACCAGCACTCAGAGTTTCGATACCGTTTGCTGCAAAAATGCGATTCTGACGACCTTTTCATTACATTCATCGATGAAGCTTTGGTGTTAGCACATGATCATGCAGGGCCCAAAATTCGTAAAAACACACAGGCAGTGCTGGATAGTGCTAACTACATTCTGAATACACATACTCAGTTTCTAAAGCTGAATCGAACAAGTTACGCGAGTTGGTTGGCAACTGCTGGAACGGCGGCTGCACGACTACATCGCTTTCCGGAGGCGCAAAGGCATTTTTTTCGAGCAGTATTGGTGCATCCCACTCAATTCCGCAACTGCATTCGTTTG
>JARGNK010000289.1:4585-5341 GCA_029213145.1 Rubripirellula sp.
TAATAGCAATGGTGCCAATACTTCGCTGTTGGGTCTGGCGTAGGGAGGAAATAACATGAGCATGCGAGAAATGCAAACAGCTTCAACCAATGATAACAATGAAAAATCTCGAAGTTGCCTAGCAAAAGCCGGCCCACCGATTGAAGTTAAAATCCATCGTAACTTTAGTGAAGTGGAAGGAATCCGAGACGAATGGAACAAGCTTTGGGAAGCATCGCCACGCCGAGATTTTTTTGATCATTATGATTGGGTTCGCAGTATTGCTACCACGACCGGGTTTTCTAGTACCAGACAACTGTGCATATGCGTTGGCATCTACAACGGTGAGGTAGTGGCGATCCTACCGCTTGCATTGGATTCAAAAACGCTCCGCTTCATTGGTGCACCTCGTAGCGACTACAACGACCTACTCTGCAGAAACGGGTTTGAAGAATCATCATTGAAGGCTTTTTTGGCTTTTCTACTTCGAGTCGAACCAAGTTGGACCCAGTGTGTATTCGGCAATGTCCCCGAAGACTCAACACTGTTGAGTGCTTTATCAAATAACGAATTGGAAAAAGAAGTTAACATCGTCAGGGAGCGGGCGAGCACCTGCTTAACCCTGAACTTGGCGTGTATGAGCCAGCCAGATATTGAACGCTTGTTACGAAAACGCACTTTTCGCTACTACGAAAATCGACTGCTTCGACGTGGCAACCTCACATTCCGGCATTTAGATTCAAAAAATGCTGCCATGGATCATTTTGAACGTTTTGT
>JARGNK010000043.1:0-16941 GCA_029213145.1 Rubripirellula sp.
CAGTCCGGGTTCAACTGAGCCGTACGAAGTGATTTGCCTGGGTGCCGATGGACGTGAGGGTGGCGAAGGAGAAAACCAAGACATCACCAGCGAAACATTAGGCCAAGAAGATGGCTAGTTGAAAATGAGCACCTTTCCTCGTCCTCAGAAGCCATGCATCCACTGACCGATTTTCTGAATGACAGCTTATGCGGTAGTTGCGAGCAGCCAGCGGCATTCCGGTTGCGCGGGATGCTTCAGGTGCCGAAGCTGTCGTGTGCGTTCAGGCTTGTCGGTTCTGTGTTTCAGTCACTGGGACGGTTGTCTGCTGTGGGGATCGATCGATTTTCTCAGCTGGCATTGCTCAACTTCGTTCACACTGCCCGCAAACAAGCACAACGCGAGCACGCACAACGTAAATGGGAGTCAGGGAAAATTCGGCCAGTCAAGATGGAGCCAGTCTTCGCCGGTGCATCAATTCGGTCGTTCGGATCGAATGCCGTGATACCTGTAATTGCGTATCCCGGTGGTCTTCGTTCGCACCGTCGCAAAGACGGATTTACTTTGATTGAAGTGGTCGTTGTGGTCGCGATCATGGCGTTGTTGGCGACGATCGGGGCCGTTTCACTGCGTGGCACCATAGATCGATATTACTTGAGTCAAGCGAGACAAGCGATCGAGATATCTGACGCCAAAGCACGTCGCATTGCGAGAACGACCGGTCGGCCTGTTTTGATGAATGTCGACCGCCTGGAAAAGCAAATTGAGATCCATGAATCGACCTTTCGAATCCCCGCTGGTGTCGAAATTGCATCCGTGGAAATGGCGAGCCGCCTCAGCGGCGGCACTCAGATCGGAATCCCCTTTAGCGATGACGGCTGGTCGCCAACCTATGCGATCGAACTCAAGCGGGGTGAGCTTGGTCAGTGGATCGTGGTGATCGGAGCGAGTGGGCAAGTCGTCCGCGTCAACGAAGAAGGAGCAGCAAATGAATTGCTCACACGCTGATCGTTGCCATGGACTGACTCTGGTCGAGGTGGTTGTTGGTCTGGTGTTAATGGCAACCGTGCTGGTCAGTTCGATGTTGGCATCGGGGGCTCACCGTCGTCAGCAACGTACCGCAGACAGCAAACTGGTCGCCGTTGGGATTGCAGATGATCTGCTCAATCAGTTCCTGAACCGTCGAGAGGGTATCCCCCCCTTGGCACAGGGAGTCGTTGTCGCGCGACCGCAGTGGTCTTGGCGTACCCAAGTTGTCGGCGTGACCGCACCGGCTGGCGTCAAGCTGCAGGTGATCCGACTCGAAGTTTTTCGTGAACTTGGCAAACCCTATGCATCAGTCGATGTCGTGAAGAGCCTCGAGGATTGATCCATGAAACAGATTTCCACACTCTTCGTGACTAAACGCCGAGCTGGGCCGTCGATATCTTGGCCGTCCTGTTGAGCTGCCCCAGTCGCAACAATGATGAGAACCCTGACATGATGATGTTTTGAATTTCGTAGCAAACGTTTCTGCCTCTGTGCGTCACGGGTACTGACAGCAGAGCTTATCTAGCCTCTTTAAAAGATCCCATGCCGAATCGCCAGCGTCTTGGTTTTACGTTGATCGAGCTCATCGCCTCGGCGGTGCTGGCGGCGATGATGATGGTCGGTCTGATGAGTATTGTGTGGTCCGCTAGTCGTGACTTGCGACAGTATCGAACTAATGAGGCATACGCTTCGCCAACGACGTTGATGGTCGAACGATTGCGAACCGATTTTCAAAATTCCCGTGGGATGCAGTGGGCCGGTAACGAAGTGTTATTGCATGGCTTCGTCGCCCGCGATTTGAACACCGGTGATGTGAGTTGGAAAGAGGGGCGGGTTCGCTATCGTGTGGTCAAAACCGTAAATGGACCGCTGCTGGAACGTCAGCAGATGGGAATGCCTTCGGAACCAATGTGGGTTGGGGTTGGCAGTTTTCGCGTTGAGTCGCTCGATCAATTAGAACCCGAAGATGCGTCGGCGGCTTTACCCGAGGCTGGTGGATTGGCGGCAACGCCAGCCGTCATCCGTGTAACGCTGTTGGATCTTCGTGGCCGGCTTTTATTGCGGGAGGTAATTCATCATCATGGTGACTAAGCGAAATCGCCACGCTTATGTGATGCTGGTTGTTATCTCCGTTTCTGTGTTGATGATTACCCTGCTGAGCGCATTGGCCAATCTTTCTTTGCGACGAGGCTTGGAAGCTGTGGATGCAGAACGATCGCTTCAACAGCGGTGGGGTGCCATCACGCTCGAACGTGCTCTCTTGTCCCAAGCCCCCAAGTTATTTGAAACGCGCAAGGCATTGGCTGCGGAACAAGACCCGGGGCAGCCAGCGGAGCCATTCTTGCGGACGGCGATCACGTTGCGGGATGTCACCTTTGATGTCTTGCTGGGTGATGAAGATGCCAAGCTAAATCTGAATGCCTTATACCATCAGTCGGGTGAAGTCGACGCAGCGCGTGCGGCGATGGAGATCATTGGTCCTGGTGCGGGGCGAGCGTTGAAACTGTTGCCGGCGGTGAAGCCGATCGCAATGGATCAAGCCAGTCTGGGGCAAAATAATCGGGATCAGGGTGGAGATGAGGATGCCGAGCAGGAAATCGGACTGCCGCTTGCCTTTCGTAGTTGGGGAGAGGTGTTCGATTTGCGCACTCTCAGTGAAACTTCCGGAGGCCCAGCGGCACTTCCAAACCTTACGACCGGTATGACCTGTTGGGGTAACGGTCAACTGAACTTTCGTCGGGCATCAGACGAGGCAATCCTGGCAGTTGCCGGGACTGTCGTTCAAGATGGTGGGGCCCAGCGATTGCTGACGCGATATCGAAGCAGTCCCACAGCGACTCTGGCGGTTTTATTGCAGTCAGAAGTAGCCAGCCAGCGGGAGCGTGATCTGCTGGCACGACTGTTGTCGGAAACCAGTTCGAATTTTTCGATATGGTTGGATGCTTCGACCCGTGGCGGGCGGTCGCTGCGAAGATTTACTGTTCAATTCCGTGATGCGGAGGGAGACACAAGGTACAGCCGCTTCGTAGACTAGAAGTGTGGCGAGATCCGCCACCCATCGCACGAGGAGGAGCCGCCAGTCGTCGCTCCGGATATGCATGATCGACGGCAAGCGAAGGTTTTAACCTTCGCCCGAAGTTTTCCTGGCAGAAAGTTCTTCTGGTGGGCAGTTTCGCGAACTCGAACAATCCAGCATGAACATAACCACGCAACGTAACGCCTTGATCGCATTGACGATCCTGCTTTTGGCTGCTGCCAGTGCAGCGGTGGCGTGGTCGTTTTCATCGCTCAGTGGTTTTACAAAAATCGCTTCAGATCAGACTGTGCCTCGGGCCGTCGTGCCGGTTCCGGAAGTAAACCCTGAACCCAGCCTCGACGCCGCCACGATCTCACGATCTCTGCGGGGTCCTCTTTACGATCCACCACCTCCGAAGCCAAAACCCAAACCCAAGCCAAAACCAACCCCTGAACCGGTTCCTCGCCCCGAACCACCACCGCCTCGGTTGGAATTCACCCTTGTAGGCACCATTATTAAGGCGGGACAAAGTCTCGCGATGATTGAGGATGCAGATGGTAATTTCGACGTCAAGGGTGAGGGCGAGTCTTTGGAACTCACACCGGCAGGTATCACTGTTCGGAACGTCGCATCAGAAGAAGTCACCTTAGATTGGATGGGGCGAACCGAAACGGTCGTGCTGCAACGCGGCAAGGCCGTTCGGGGAGGCACTAACCGTAACAATGGTCGTCGCAGGAATCGCCCATGAGTTTTCAAGACTGCTTGATTGTGCAACGGGCTGACACTTGGTCGATCGTCGTCGGGTCAGAAGTCGAAACGCTATCGGTCGATTCGTCAGCCGAGGAATTGGTGACTTGTGTGACAGTGATGGCGCGATTGGCTGGGTTGAAGCAATTTCAATGTATCTTGGCTCCCGCGTCGACTTCTTGCTTCTTTGCTCGTTTCGATGGGCCACCAGCAACTGACCTCCGTGATCGCGTCGAGTTGACGTACGCGTTGGAGGATCATTTGCCAATCGATGCCGAATCAATGGTGGCTGATTTTCGGCGACTCGATACCTCAAGTGACGCTGGGAAACAGGTTGCTGCGGTGGCAGTGCCTTTGGAACCATGGAATGAAATTGCCGACAATTTTGAGTCAGCCGGAATTCCTGTTCGTTCCATCGTTCCCGCCTCGTTATTGGCTGTCGGCGTTTTGGCGTCGCAGTATTCGCAGTCACAAACAGTCGATTACCTGCTGGTCCAAGGAGCATCTTGTGATTGGCTTCGAACGGAACGAGGTTCAATCACCGATTGGAAAGTTTTGGGGATGGAAACGAAGGCGCTCGACCAGCATCGAAGGTTGGCATCATCGGCAGCCGACAAAATCGTCGCCGTCACATCCAATCATGAGGAGCAACAACTGATCGAGAGTGTTTTCGGTTCGATGGAATCAGTGTCTCAGCCACTTGCCGATCTGGAGTTGAAAGGTGGCGAAATGTTGATCAAGAGTCGGTTCAGCCCTTATGATCTGCGACGTGATTTACTGGGGCCACCCGATGCATTTCGTTTGATTCAAACACCGCTGCGGTGTGCGGTTGTCGCAGCTGTCGTGTTGTTGATCGCTGTTACGTTTGGGAGCTGGTATCGAACCCAGCGAATTGAGACTGAGATCGCGAGTCTGCAATCTGAACAGCGATCTTTATTTGAGAAATCCTTCCCCGATCAACGTGTTCCCGCCGCGTTGTTGCGTCGTATTCGTAGCGAACATGCACGTGTGATGGCGTCGCGCGGATCAGGTGGCAGCATTGATCTGCCACTATCAGCACGCAGTATGCTGGTGCGATTGTTGTCATCCCTGCCGAACAATCTTCGTTTCCGTGTAACACAGATCGATATCGAAAATGGGCAGCTTGATGTCGAATTGGAAGTGCGTAGTCCCGTCGATGCTGGCACTCTTGCTTCCCATTTGTCGTCCGTCGGTTTTCGTGTTAAACCTCCGGTGACTACCCAGAGTGATGCAAAGACGTTTGTCTCGTCGTTAGAAGCTGAGTGGGTGGGTTCGCCCCAATCTGATTTGTCATCGTCTGGTTTGTCATCGTCTGGTTTTTCTCAACCGGCAGCTAGCGGAGATAGAGCGAGCGTGTCGTTTCGTTTGAAAGTGAACGATGAGGTTCGCGGATGAACAAAAAATTGACACGATTTCGGATTCTGTTTGTCTTGGCTTTAGGCTTGATGGCGGTCTACGCAACGCTGGGAGTGTTTTCAGCGCGGTCAGCGGAACAGCGTTTGGTAGCCGCCGAAAATGATTTGCGAGAGGTTCGCGACAAGTTGGATGACATTCGTCGATGGCAGCAAGCACCGAAGGTTGCTGCACTGAGGTTGGAATCACCGTCGGAGATCGCACTTCGGGTAGCTGCCGCCCGGAAAAAAGCGGGGATTGCCCAGTCAGCGCTGATTCGGGAAGAGCCGACCGACCCTCAGCGAATTCCTCGGACCGATTATGAGATTCGGGTGACCACGATTGAATTGGCTGCGACCCCGCTGCCGACGCTGCTTGAATTCTGTGACGCCTTGCAGGATCAGGAGGCGGGCACGCTGGTTCGCGATCTTCGCCTGACTGCCCCCAAGAATTCGGCAAACAGGGCTGGCCAGGAAAGCTGGGAGGCGGAGCTGGCCTTGACCCAGATCATTTTTTCTCCGACAAGCCGGTAGTTGCTCCCCGTTCCGGGCCAGCAATTTGGAAACATCGATTGGAATGGTTTGGGACTCGCCCCTCCGGGAATTCGGGGCGTTCCAAGATCTTACCGGTCGGTCATGAACAGCTTCTCGGATTTGGGAAACGATGCGCGATCGTCGCTCTTTCTTGATATTTGCTGGCACCGTCATGCTCATGACGGTGTTGGTGGGGGGCTGCGCGTCTTTGATCGGTCCGTCGGAGTCCATTGTTCACGTGGCGGCGACACAGGATCGTGCCAAGTCAGCGCGGTTGAATCAGATGGGCATGAAAGCCTTGGATTGTGGAGACACAGCGGAGGCGACGCAGAAATTTCTTGCATCAACCGCGGCCGACGAATCTTATGGGCCAGCGCACAACAATCTTGGAATGCTGCATTACCAGGAGGGTAATCTCTACCAAGCGATTCTAGCGTTCGAAACCGCGATGGATTTGATGCCCTATGATCCCGTGGTCTACTACAACCTCGGTCTGACGTTGGAGTCGGCCGGGAAAGTTCACGAGGCGATGGATCTATACTGGCGGGCAGTGGAGATGGATCCGGTGAACCCGAATTTTTTGGGCAACCTGGTTCGCTTACGTGTCCGCTTGGGTGAAACTGGACCTGACTTAATTGTGCAATTGGAAGATTTGGCGTTAATCGAGACGCGCTCCGATTGGCGTGGCTGGGCCGATCGTCAATTGGCTTTGGAGCAAAATGATGCTCTCGACAGAGGACCGGATCCGCCAGATTTCAATTCAGCCGATGACGAGGAAGATGAATTGAAGCTAGAGTCGTCACTCGACGATTCGATCATCGATTTGACTCCCGCCTCTTAGCGAAGATGAATGAGAGTTCGGTCGCGTAATCTTCGGTTTTTAGATGACACTCAGCGTCCTGCCGTGACTTCTTTCGCTTTTGTGCGGTTTGTTTCCAGTGAATTGCGCCCGTGATGTGTTCAGCCTCTCATGAGATCAGTTCGGGAATTGGTCGGCCATGATCCACGATTGGAGTGGGGCGGCCGTTGAAATCTTCGATCAGGACGTTCGATGAATCGATTCCCAGATGGTGATAAATCGTTGCCAGAAAGTCTCCGGGGCCGCATTGTCGATTGATAACATCTTCGCCCCGCGGGTCGGTTGCCCCGATGAATCGGCCGGTTTCGATGCCTCCACCGGCCCATAGGTTGCTGAATGCGCGTGGCCAATGGTCGCGACCGGGTTGTTTGGTGCCAGCCGCCGCACTGGCGTTACCGGCTCCCGTGCTCGGTTGGTAGCTAATCTTTGGAGTCCGGCCAAACTCCCCCGTCACAACAACCAGCACATCCTGATCCAATCCACGTTCGTAGATGTCCTCGATCAATGCTGTGACCGCTTGATCGTAGGCTTCTGCTCGAAATCGAAGTGCATCAAAAACGTGATGGTTGACGGCGTGATCGTCCCAATTGTTGACGCGACCGCAGAGCGGGCCGCGCAAACTGCTGGTCAACACTTCGACACCGGCTTCGACCAAGCGTCTGGCCATCAACAGTTGTTGTCCCCAGGTGTTGCGGCCATAACGGTCTCGAGTGCGATCATCTTCACGCGACAGATCAAACGCCTCCTTTGTTTTTGGGTTTGTCAGTAGAGTTAATGCCTGGGATTCAAATTGATCCAACGCATCAAGTTCACCATAGACATCGAAAGCACGCTGCAAATTATCCAAATTCTTCCGCAGCTTAACGCGACGATCAATCCGTTCCACTTCGCGATGATCGGTCAAGCCGATGTTTGGAACTGTGAAGTTAGGTGCAGCGGGATCGCCTGCCACCGCGAAGGGCGAGTACGCGTCACCGAGGTAAGCCGGTCCGTTGTAGGTGGTGGGCGGATTTACCCCGACATACCGTGGCAGTGGATTGGTTCGTGGACCATCTTGGGAACGGATGTAATTGGCAACGGACATCCAATCGGGAAGCCGTGGTTTGGGTTTGTCCCGTGTATCCGAATCACCCGAAAACATTTGCATCGATCCGGCCGGGTGGCCGCCCGCTGCTTGTCGCATCGAACGCAATACCGTGAACTTGTCGGCGATCGCAGCTTGGCGAGGTAGCAGTTCGGTGAAACGCATGCCGTTGACCTTCGTGGCGATTGTGCCGAAAGGCCCGCGGTATTCACTGAGTGCATCCGGTTTGGGGTCGTACGTATCGATGTGGCTGCAACCCCCTGGTTTCCAAACCAAGATGACCGCTTTGCGACGTTTTGATTCGGGCAAAGGGCTGTCCGCGCGGAGTCGCAGCACGCCAGGCAAACTCAAGCTGGTGAAACCGGCGACGCCGAATCGCATAAAACTACGCCGTGTTGCCGGCCGTTGACGGATCGCGGCTGACCGATCGAAGTATGGTTTTGAATCTGTCATGGAGACTCCGCAGGTTTGACTTCGATTGAGATCGGTTTCGAAACGACGATATCAACGATATCTTTCGTCTTGTCGGTTTCGTTGGCCCGGTATTTGGCGACCGCGCCACCATAGAAAGCGATTTGGTACTGTCCCGGCGGGGTTTTGAGCGCGGCCAGATCGAGTGTTACTTCTGACGTGTCATCACCGAGTGGAATATCGAGTTTTGGGGCTTGTTCAAAGCCTGTTCCCATCGTGCGGACGCTCATGGTCGATCCGGAAAATTCGCTCCGCCGCATGTGGATCAGCGGGATCGTTAGTTTCTGACCTTGAGTGACTTGCAAAATTCCTTCCTCACGCGGTGAAATGGTGATCGGAGCTAATTCGTTGCCACTCACCGAAACCGCGACTTCGTGCAGTAAACGTGGGCTGGGGATTTCGCTCCAGTGATTTGTCACCGGCCAAGCCATCGATGCGAGCCGACAAGGTCGACGAACTGACTTGCCATCGATTTCAGCTTGGCCATAGAACGTCGCACTGGAAACCCCGCGTGGTGCACCCTCCGCCGCGGAGATCAACATGATCCCACGCGATTTTCCCGCCGGAATCCTGAGGCCAGTAGCCGTGACCCCATCAGGCAAATTGTCCATCGCTAATTCAATCTCGCCTGTGAAACCGTCGCGTCGGATCGCGACGACTTCCAAGGCCATGGTTGCACCACCTCGTAAGGTGATCGGTTTGGAAAGTGCGTTGCGATCACCATTCCGCAATTCCATGTGCATCGCCCAAGCGACCAACGCAAAATCGGGTGAGGCTTTGCGAATCACCAAACGGTAGACGTTGCGTGGATCGTTACGGGTTCCGCCAAAAGCGTCCGAGAGTTGAATTCGGTGCAATCCGTCTTGTTGGATCTCGAGTTTGCCAAGAATATCCGATGAGCCAGCATTGTAGGGCGGGCCATCGTAGGCGTAGTTGTTTCCTGACACTTTGACGGGACTTGGAATGTCCGTTAATTGCAGGACGTCACTGCGTTGTTCTTCTTGTTCGGATGGCTCGATGTGCTGCACGACCAAGGTGGGGTCCGTTGGTCGTCCAAGTCGATTGGATGCGACTTCAATCCACCATACATCGCCTTTCTTGGCGGTGAATTCGAAGCGATCGATGTCTGCTTCTGGGGCGAACGAACCGGTAAGATCACAGGGCAATTCAATCCGTTGTGCCTGGTGATGTTGGTCATTTGGTTCGGCTTCTTGCGAGGTCGATTTTGGTGGCAGTCCGTGGGGGGGCCATGCGGCGGCGTTCACGGCACGTGTGGATGCCATGCGTTCGGGAAGGTCACTGTCGGCTTGAATCTCACGCAGCGCCAAGCGATAAAAAAAATAGGGACCACCTTGAAAGGTCAGGTCGTGCACTTTGATTAAATAGGTTCCGTCGGCGGGAACGTTGAAATCAAGCAGGCCGCCGCCTCTCTCTGCCACCAGATCGCGTCCCGTTGCATCAGCAAGGATGACAACTGGTTTTAATTTCGAATCAATTCCCCGCGCGGCACAATCAATGACGAATCGTTGTCCCTGCTTTGCATCGAACCGGTGGTGATTGATGCCGCGCGCGGCCGCAATCGCGTTGCAGACCGAGTTGACCGCGATGGTGGTGGCTTCCGTGGCGGAAGTTGCTGGCTTGGCTTGTGCCGATTCAGCCATCGTGTCGACGGTAAAGATACGGGGTGCCGACAGTCCCAGGCGGGTCATGATGCTGGCTTCGTACAAGCCGGGTGGGCAATCTGCCGCGATCGTGACGGTGTAGCGATTGGTGCTGGGCTTACCTGCATCATCGTGGACCACCGCAGCGGTGATCCTGGGGTCCGAAAACCGAAGTTCACCTGGTTGTTCCAGATGTTCACCACTAATGGTGATTTCGAATTCTGAACCAACTTGTCCGCCCATCGGCATGGTTGTCAACAGTCTCGGTGCCGGCAAGCATACCGATTGGCTGCGGACCGGCGATGCAACCATCACTAATCCGACAAACGCGAGCAATGCTGGAAAACGAGGCATCATGGCGGTGTCTATATTTCGCGGTGTAAGGGAAGCTCATGTGAAGTTTGCATCGAACCTGTGAGGCAAACGAATGATTCGTAGACGACCGGTTCTCGGACGAAGGCCTTCCGTCCTGCGGCCATCCATCGGGTGTCAATGATTGAATTGAAATTCCTTCGTATTGATCAATGCCCAAATCAAATCCTGGAGGTTTTCTTGCAACGCCGCTTCCTGACTCAACGGTTTGTTATCGGCTGAATTCCTCGGCTCTCCCAGATACGATTGGGCTGTTTGGAATTCTTTGGGCGTTGGGTAGCGAGAGAAAGCCAATAGATAGAGCTCGTCGATTTTTTCGGCGATCGATCGCGAGTCTTTGGCCAGTCGATTGGCAGTGCCGTTGGGTGCAGACAGTTTTGCCTTGATGTCTTTCGCGTTCATGAGGTGCAGGCTTTGCGCCAGGCTAGCTGAACGCACACGTTCGCATTCACAGACACTCAACCCCTCCGGGCGTCCGAATACCCGCAAAAAAGGCGATGCCTTGTTGTAGCTGTTGTCGGGCAAGGCGATGGCACGGGTGCCGATTGGCAGATTTGCAAAGCTGGTTTGCGATTCGGTCACTCGGTCAATGGCATCTAGCATCACCTCCGCCTGCAACCGTCGTGGGTAAAAACGCGAGTAGTTTTGTCGGTCTACTACGTTTTGCTTGTTCGGTTGGGGACTCAGTTGGTAAGTGCGTGAGTTGGTGATGACTCGGACGAGTTCTTTCAGATCGAATCCGCTGGATCTGAAGTGATCCTCCAACGCACGGAGTAATTCGGGGTTGGTCGGAGGGTTTGTTTCTCGGATATCGTCTTCGGGCTCAATGAGCCCTTGGGAGAAAAAGTGTTTCCAATAGCGATTGACAAGAGCCTTGGCAAAAAAAGGATTGTTTGGATCACCCATCCAATCGGCAAGTCGCAGTCGAGGGTCGGCATCGGGCGGAATGTCACCTACTGAATCACCCAGGGCGACAGGCCGTAAGACTTCACCGGTGATGGGGTTCTTGGCTTCTGCCATTCCACGTTGGTGAAAAATCATGTCTTCGCCGCGCACCGCTGTTGGCTTGCGACCGATTTGAGTGAAGAAGGCCGACAGACTGTAGTAATCTGCCTGACTCCATGATTCAAACGGATGATGGTGGCACTGGGCGCATTGCATGCGGACACCCAGGAAAAGTTGCGCGACATCCTCCATCTGCTGCTTGGGCTCTTTAACGCGTTTGTACCAGGCGACTGGGGGATTCCCCAAAACAGTCCCGCTCGCAGCAAGCAGTTCGCGAACGAGTTGGTCGTAAGGTTTATTGGCCAGCAGGCTGTCGCGAATCCAAGCGTGAAAGGCAAAGTTGGAAGTGATGTCACTTGCTTCGTCGCGGCGATTTTTCAGTAGAGCTGTCCATTTGTTGGCAAAATAGTCGGCATAGTCGCCCCCCTGAAGTAATCGGTCGATGGCAACGGATCTTTTGTCCGGATTCTCATCACTTAGGAACTGACGTGTTTCAGCAAGAGTCGGCAGACGCCCTGCGATGTCGAGTGAAACGCGGCGAAGAAAAGTGGCGTCATCGCATTCATCGGAGATTGGCATGCCGATCGATTGCAGATTCGCGAGAACCCATTCGTCGATGAAATTGCCTGTTTCCGGAAGCGGGTCGGTTGTCGGTTCGCTGAGAGGAATCGATGCATTGTGCACTGTGACGCGACCCTGATAGCGAACCATGACCGCCACTTTGCCAGGAATGTCGTGCACTTGCATCACGCCCTCCTCACTCACCTCTGCCAGTGCGTCTTGATTGGATTCGTACAAGGCCAAATTCGTAACGTCTCGGGTGGTGCCGTCCGAGAAATGAGCGATGGACCGAAGTGGTTGTTTGGATCCAATCGCCACCGTGCTACTTGGCGGGACAACTTCGATGTGAGTCAGCATCGGGTCATCGGCATTCGATAAGGGAGTCCCTTGCTCAATCCATAATCGCAGCATCGCGTACCCGTCCGAGTCACGAGGCAAGCGAATACCGCCACCATGCGGGACTTGCCCTGATGCCTTTTGGAGTAGCAGGCTTGTGTCGGGAGCAGCGGGAAATAAACGCCGTCCTCGCCCTTGCGAGACGAGTGTTTGATAGTCCTGTTCCGGTTCGAAACCGAGTAATGACAATTGGAATCCGTTTTGACCACCGCCTGCTTTGGCATGGCAGACACCCGCATTGCAGCCCGACTTGGTTAGGATCGGGACAATGTCGTTTACAAAGTTGATTTTCTTCGCAGATTCTTCGCCGTGGGTTAGCCTAGCTGAGGCGACCACGCTGACGGCGATTGCCAAGAGCAGCGGTGTGAGACGATTCACTGAAGGGTTGGCCATAGGGTGGATTGTGGGCCGAGTGGGGGGTGCCCCGATTTTAGCCTAGTCTTTTACCCACTTCCAGCGAATCAACGAGATCGATTTACATTACAACACTGCCCTCAGGACTGATCTGCCGAAACTTCCCCGGTTTTGAACGGTTCTTATAGAGTCACCAACCTTTTCTCACCAAGCTATTTCGAGCGGAGTTGACCGATGCGTCTACCGAAAAACCTGTTTGTTGCCCTAATTGTCAGCACTTTTGTTTGTGGAACGGCGATGGCCCAACCGCCAGAACGTGAGGGTGCAAGGCGGCGCGGTGCTGGTGGTCCAGGAGGTGCTGGTGGTCCAGGAGGCCCCGGTGGCGCGAGCGGCTTCATGCGGATGTTGCCCGTCATGATTGCGTTGGATGCCAATCAAGACGGCCAACTCTCCAGCAAGGAAATCAAGAACGCCACGGCTGCATTAATGAAGCTGGACAAGAATAAGGATGGCCAACTCACGATGGATGAATTGCGTCCAGAATTTAATCGCGATGGTGGCTCGCCCCGAGGTGGCCGTCCCGGTGGTCCCCAAGGGCAGGCAGGTCGTCCGCAGGGCCAAGGTGGTCGTCCTCAAGGACAAGGGGGACGGGGAGATTTCATGCTGCGGATGTTTGAGCAGCGTGATGCAAACAAAGACGGCAAGCTGAGCGGGGATGAAATTCCGGCTCAGATGGCTGACCGGATGGAAAGGATCGATGCCGATGGCGACAAGGCCATTTCCAAAGCAGAGATGGAAAAGGCGATGTCTCGGATGAGCGGCCGACCTGGTGGGGCTGGCCGACCGGGTGGACGTCAAGGTGGTGGGCAACCGGGTGGTGATCGACCTGCTCGCCCACAAGTTGAAGAAGAGTGATCAAGCGTTTGCTACATTGAGGGTGGCTGATTCACAGCCACCCTTTTTTCGTGGCGAATGTCAGATCGGAATGCCGCCGGTCATCGCGAAGACAACGTTACACAACTGGTGGTGAACCCCGGTCTGCTGATGCAAGTGGTTCCACTTCGTCATTGTCACGCGTCGTTTTGAGCAACTGCAACCCTGGACGACACTCGCCCAAAGCGACTACGGCCGACGTTGGGCTACTTCAAACAGCTTTGGGCTACTTCAAACAGCTTTGGGCTACTTCAAAACGGGGCAGACATCGAACCATTCTCGGTTTTGACTTTCGATCCAGGCGGCTGATTGGGCTGGGCCCCAGATGCCGGTTGGATAGGAGTGCAGTTGTGGCGCTGCAGGGCTATTCCAAGCGGCGATGATTGGGTCGATGATCCCCCATGCCAATTCGACTTCGTCGCTGCGGGCGAACAAGCTCGCGTCGCCGAGCAGTGAGTCGAGCAACAGACGCTGATAGGCGTCCGGCATCGAATCGCCACCCACCACATTACGAAAGCTAAAGTCGAGAGTACTGGTTCTGGTTTTCATCTCTGCGTCAGGCACTTTGGTTTCGAAGTGCAGTTGGATTCCTTCGGCTGGCTGCACCTGCATGACGAGACGGTTGCCGAGTGGTTCGCGAGTGGTATCACCAAACAGGATGTGAGGCACGTTCTTAAATTGGATCACAATTTGGGTTGTGCGACACGACATGCCTTTCCCGCTACGCAGATAGAAAGGGACCCCTTTCCAACGCCAGTTGTCGCAGAAAAGTTTCAATACTGCGAAGGTCGCAGTTTGACTTTTTGGTGGTACACCCTCTTCGTCCAGGTAGCCGGCATATTGGCCCCGAACGGTGTCGGCAGCAAAGTCACCTCCGGTCATCTTGCGAATGCTATGCAGTACCTTGACCTTTTCATCTCGCACGAGTGAGGCGTCATAGCGAGCCGGAGGTTCCATGGCCGTGATCATCATCAATTGCAAGATGTGATTTTGAAACATGTCGCGGAGGATGCCTGATTTGTCATAGTAGCCACCGCGACGCCCCACCATGACTTCCTCTGCTACCGTGATCTGCACATGATCGACGTAGTTGCGATTCCAAATCGGTTCGAAAATGCTGTTGGCAAAACGCAACGCAAAGATATTTTGGACCGTTTCCTTACCGAGGTAGTGGTCGATACGGTAAATCTGATCTTCACGGAATACGTTATGAATCGACGTGTTTAATGCCTTTGCCGTTTCGAGATCCGTGCCGAATGGTTTTTCGATGATCACACGACGAAAACCGTTCGTGTCGTCAGCCAATCCTGCTTCACCGAGTTGCTTGATCGCTACTTCGTACAATTGGGGCATGGTCGACAAGTAATAAACGCGACCGCAGCCGTTATCTGGTTCGACATCATCAAGAAACTTTGCCAGTTTGCGAAAGTCTTGCGCCGAGTTAATGTCGCCCGACTGGTAAAAGATGGATTGGCTGAAGGCGTTCCAGGTTTCGGCGTCGAACTGATCGCCAGCGAATTGTTCGGTGGACTCCCGAAGCATCTTGCGCCATTCTTCATGTTCGAACTCGCTCCGTGATACACCGACGATTCGCGATCCGGTGGGCAATCGGCCCTTTGCAAAGAGCCGATAGATGGCGGGAATCAGTTTGCGGCTGGTTAGGTCGCCCGAGGCGCCGAAGATGACGATGGAATCCGCCATGAAATTTCCTTTCGAGGTGAATCAAACCGACACAGCTTACGCCGAATGGCACTTCATCGAAACCTGCATTAGAGCGGGGGTTTGCTTTGGCGATCGTTTTCGCAACCGCTCGGGGCGATCGATTTTACGGGAACGTTGGGGGGATTCGGTGGGGAGAATGCACCGCCCCGATTCGTCGATTGAGATCACGAGCTAGCGGTTCGGGCATCCGGGGACTTACCGGTCACGACCAATCCACTGAATCTTTGAGGAACGATTCGGTGTCGGTGAGATCAAACAGAGAGATACGACGCGTCAAAGCGGTGGAGCGAATTCGGTGCAGCTGAATCCGCTTTTTCAGGTCCCAGCTGTGTTGTGTCTCCAGCGGCATGTCTGTCGTTGCGTTGCCGACTGCTGTTTTTTCATTGCCCCTGATTTCTACTGCCCCTTGATTTCTACTGGGGCTGTTATTCCTGCCAGCGAATATCACCTTTCCGCTGACGCGCGATCCAAGTTTTGATCCCCGGATTGCGGCGGATTGCATTTTCCTGATCTGGCCGGAAGTTTGATGTGGAGCCTGTGATTGCTTTCAGGTTCTCGAGTGCCAGGACACGGACTGCCATCGATGGGGAATCGAGCCGCTTGACCAATTCTTCATCTCCACCCTCGACAAGTTGCTTCTGCGAAAATCCGGTCAACAATCGAAACAGCGGTGCTGCGTTGGCCGAGTCCATCTGAATCATCGCGGTGCGGAGACTCAGAGCCGATTCGGAGCTCAGGTTGATGTCCGCCTGTAACGCTTTGAAATGATCGGACCAGTAAGGGCGCTGCTTGGGATCACTGAGGACGCCATCGCCGCCAAAGTAGACATCTCCATAACCCAAAAGAAGTAACGTCTCGGCTGCTAATGCACCGACTTCCAAACGACGAAATAGTCTCGCTTCTCGTAATTCAATCTCCAGAGGTTCTGCGTCTTCGATCAGACCCAGCAGTCCCTCTCTCGCAGTCTGAAGTAACGGGTCGTCATTTTCGGGGTCCAGCCATTGGGGCTCGTTTTTAGAATCGGTGACTTGTGGTTCGTTCGAGCCTCGTTTTGACCACTGTTGACCAACGATTAATGTTGTGGGCACATTTTCATAAGTGATTTCTGCCTCGCCCTGCAAAGTCTGTATGACCAGTAACGTGCGGCGATTATTGGCCTCTAGTGGGTCGAGGCCTGCGGCACGGTCATGTCGTACGCTTACCGCTAAGATCGTCTGATCATCCGCAAGACGGATCGCGACGGGTTGAGTATCCAGCTGAAGATGTACCAGTTTATTAATTGATGTCGATTGGATGATCAAATTACCGGCATCGAGATGCAGCACCGGTTGGTCCGGATCGACTGCATCCCATTCTGCTTTGGCGGGGCCCTGCATTGTCAGGATTGCGTTGCTGGTTACCAGTTCTGCACGAAAGCTGGGTGCGACCAATAGAGACATTCCGCTGCGAATGACATCCTCTTTCTTCAGGTGTTTCCACGTTTCGCCAATTCTCGCCGCCACCAATGTTGATTCGGTGTTCAAGGTTGCAACGTCGATCGTTGTCGGTTCGACAGCGTCTTCGCTCGGTTCTTCGGCCGACGGAGGGACTGGTGGCGGCGCTGAATCGGCAGCCTCTTCGGTCATCGGTGGCTCCGGATCATTGCTGGGGTCACCGCTGGGATCATCGTTGGGATTGGTTGACGGGGACGCCGGATTCTCGGCGTTCTCCGCTGACGCTGAATCGTTCATTTCCGTCGCCGAGTCTGCCTTAATGGTCTCTGGCGTAATGGTCTCTGGCGTAATGGTCTCTGGCGTAATGGCGTC
>JARGNK010000043.1:17041-20147 GCA_029213145.1 Rubripirellula sp.
TAATGGTCTCTGGCGTAATGGTCTCTGGCGTAATGGTCTCTGGCGTAATGGCGTCTGGCGAGGGTGTCGGCGCTTCGTTTTGGTTGTCGGCAATGACCGCGTCTGGCGTTTCTGATTCGGAGGGGACGGTTGGTGGCACCGGCGGCGATATGGCGGTCGCTTCGACTTCAGGCATTAATTCTGAGTCGCCAGAATCCTGACCCCCTGCTGCGGATTCCGCCGCACCAACACCATCCGCTGGATTCTCGTCAGTCAATTCATCGGGGTTGGATTGTTCAGCGACTTGTTGAGGATTCCAGAGTGGTTCAAAGATCCGCACGACCGCGAATCCGAGTGCCGCAATTAAGGCGAGCGAAATGAGCCAAGGTGCGATTCGTGACGGCCGAATGGTGCCGCCGTAAACCATTGAATCATCGAGTTGCCTGGGCTTCGATCCAGCGAGGGCTTTCTTTGGGCTGGTTTGGTTTGCGGCAGCCGTTGCTTCGGCTTGTCGCAATCGCGTCGGTGCATCGATCACCCCTGAGTCTTGCAGGCCAACTGGTGGTACATGATTACTGTCCAAGGCTGCTGTGGCGGGAGGGGGGATTTCTGCTGTCGGAATGTCGAGCAGTGATGGTTGATCAGATGGGAGCGAAATCCCTGAAAAACTTGTCGGTGTTCCGCGATCAACTTCTTCTTGTGTGGGCAGTTGGTAGATGCGGTCGCGCAACTCGATAGACACCTCTGCCGATTCACCGAGTGCCATTGTCAAGATCTGGTGACAGGCTGCTGCTTCAGCCAATTGTGGCTCAGATTCCAGGCATGCTCTTTCAATTTCGGCGACCTGCTCTGCCGTCAGCGTGCTGTCCAAATACTCACTGATTAGGTTGGCGTCCTCCACCGGACCAACCGCTTCTGCAGGCGGAGCGGGAAGTGATGCATCGAGAGAATTGCGAATCCGCTGGACCAACTGAGTCGCGAATCCGCTTTCCGACAGCTTTTGGCGTAATGCTTCGGCATCTTGTGGATCCAGAGTGTTATCAAGGTAAGCGAGCAGTGTTCGTAGCGTTAATCGCATGGCTGGATTCTCTGGCAAAGTTGATCGGACACTGTAATCGTGTCTACGCGGCTGGGCATCCGTGCAGAAAAAACGATTTTTTTTACGTTTCGTGAGTTTTTCCGAATAACGCTTCAGTGGTTTTTTATTTAGGTTCTCCTTGGTTTTTGTCCATCCTTTTGCCGTCGCATCTCAACACACTGCCGGTTTCGTGCCTGGCTTGGCGGTTTTCCAGGAGAGGAGCTGGTGATGAAGTACTTCGCTTACGGATCGAATTGCAGTCCGGCTGTGATGGCGCGAAAACGGGTTGCGTACCGTTCACGGAGCGCCGCCAAGTTTACGGGGTTCGAACTGCAATTCAATAAAATCGCGTTCCGGGGATACCTTCCTTCTGGAGTGGGGTACGCGAACCTTCGCAAGCAGATCGGGGCTGTCGTCGAAGGAGCTCTCTACGAGATCGTCGATGAGGATGCAGAAGTGTTGGATCGATCGGAGCGATTTCCGGATCACTATCGGCGAATCGATGTGGTGGTCGAAACGAGCTGCGGCAGCACCGTCTCCTGTGTGGCTTACCAGGCAGCGGCCAATAAGGTTGGACGGAAACTCTGTCCGACTCGGACCTATCTCCAGCACTTGTTGGCAGCCGAAGATCTCGTCACCAGCTCTTACTTTGACAAGTTGCAGCAGGTCCAAGTGTTTGAGGGCGAATGCGATCGATGTCGGCTGACGGACGAAGTGATTTTCATCCAAACGGAGCAACAGGTTCGACAGTTTTGTTCCAAATGTCACCAAGCGAATCCCGTTTCCGGGACAATACGCGGTTGAGGGTGGTCGGCACGTGTGAGGGACTCAGCGGTTTGTCGGTGATTTTCTCGAATTTGCTCGACTGCTCATGGGGCGGTTGCTGGTGCCGACTTTCCTGACTTACTTTCTTTGTTGCCTGCATCCAAGGCAAGAACTGTAAAACGCCGAACCGTTGCTGGCGCATTTTTTCGTCGCCGACCGTCTTGT
Source organism: Rubripirellula sp. (assembly GCA_029213145.1). Classification (GTDB taxonomy): domain Bacteria; phylum Planctomycetota; class Planctomycetia; order Pirellulales; family Pirellulaceae; genus Rubripirellula. The sequence goes on from JARGNK010000043.1 coordinate 19,089, forward strand.
CACTGCCCTTTTTTGTCACCCGGTTGCTGCGGTTTGGAAAGGTGTTTTCGAAGTGCTTCCAATTGATCGGTGTTGATGTGATCGACACCGGCATTTTGCAATTCGTTCCATACCTGTGGATTTTCAGGCGTCGCCCAAAATCGAACGCGACGGTTTGCGGCGTGCGCGCGAGCGACAATCTCACGCAATTGATTGCGTTCTTTGCCGGGGAACTCACCCGTGCCCCGCCACTGAAAATGTGACGACCAACGGTCGCTGATCATCGGCATTAGGTGCGATGGAATCGCTGAGCCCAGGTCACTGAGTCGTCCATCAATGCCAACGTAACGAATTGCATCTTCAGTGATTGCCTGGAACGGACGGTTTCCTGAGACGACGATCTGAACGGCGCCGGGATGGAATGTTCCATTCTCGACACGTGACAGCATCTTGCGGTAAGCAGAGAGCTTGGTTCGCAGCACCGCGTAGGTTTCTTTTCCATCGCTTTTGAAATCGATTAATAGTGTGAACCCTGGGCCGCCCGGGTAAACACTTCCTCCATTTTTGAGAACCTGTTTTTGGAGTGGATCGAGATAGAGTGATTCGAGGGTCTGGTCCTGGCGGATCTCGGATTTGCTATGCGCCACTAGTAATTCATCACCGACCAGAAAAACATCGGCTTCGACACTGCAAAAACCATTGTCCAGAGCGTCGAGCAGCGGGCGTGAATGGTAATAGTCGTTGTGGGCATGCGCTTGAGGTAGCGGGACGGGGGTGACTTCTTGCCCCTCCGAGTTAACCGGCTCGAAAAAAAACGCAAGCGGCAGGCAGAATGCTACGAATGGTTTGAATATGGATCTGAGGGATGGTCCGAAGATTCCTGGAAAAACGGGACGCATGAAGTCTCTCTGGTTAGCGGCGAGCGGTAAGTTCTCTGTGTTTAACAAGTTCACTTTGTCGACGAATTGCGTCATCGTAACAGCATTGGAAACAGCCACAGGTAATTGGTCGCTGACATTGAAGACTGGCATCAGCAAATCGTGGCATCAGCAAATCGTGGCATCAGCAAATCGTGGCATC
>JARGNK010000043.1:20247-45349 GCA_029213145.1 Rubripirellula sp.
TGGCATCAGCAAATCGTGGCATCAGCAAATCGTGGCATCAGCAAATCGTGGCATCAGCAAATCGTGGCACCCGCGAAAAACTCTGGCCAGTTTCAGTGGTTCGCCCGTTGATTCGAAGCTGCCGTCGGATTCCTCGATTGGCGGTGATCTGAAAAAAATTTGATGGATGCGGATTTCGCGAGCATGGCGGCAGGTGTACGGCGGCCCATTGCGGGATCCTGCCGTAGTGATCGGTTTCACCACGTCGCCGGTTGGAGAAGCTACAATCGGGTGCCAGGTTTTTCAGGAGAATCCAATGCTTTCTGTTTATGACCCAAGTACGCGACGAAGTTTCTTGAAGGTCGGGTCATTGGGGCTTGGTGGTTTGAGTTTGCCGCAGATTCTGCAAGCTGCGTCCGTTTTGCCGTCATCGCTGCGGGACAAATCGATCGTCTTCCTGTTCATGCATGGTGGTCCGCCCCAAACGGAGACCTTTGATCCGAAGATGACCGCACCGGCGGAATATCGATGTTTCAATGGTGAAATTCCGACCTCTGTACCCGGCCTCACGTATGGGGCATCGATGGAGAAACTGGCCAAGGTCGCACATTTGACTTCGATTGTTCGCAGTTTTCAAACCGGCGACGGAGCGCACAATCTAAAGCCGTTGGTCAGTCGGCATAGCTTGGATGCCAACATTGGTTCGTTGTATTCGCGGATTGCCGGTAGCACAGATCCGTCCACGGGAATGCCCGTGAATGCCGTGTTGTTTCCTCGGGCGGTTGATCAGGACGCTCAAACCGTTACTCGGCAGTTTGGCGATTTTTCTGGAACTGGCGAAATCGGCGGAGCTTACGCGCCCTTTGTAATGAGCGGCAAAGGGGCTCTGCTTGACAACATGCGTCTGAAGATTTCGAAATCGAGATTGGATGATCGTCGAGCCTTGCTCGCGTCGTTAGATCAGTTCAAACGTAAGCTTGATTCCAGCGGCAATATGGATGCGATGGATCGGTTCAATCGCCAGGCTTACAACGTGATCCTTGGTGGGATCAACCAAGCCTTTGATCTTTCCAACGAAGATCCAAAATTGGTTGCTCGCTACGACACGTCTCGACTTGTTGCACCGGACAACATCGACAAGAAGTGGAATAACCATAAAAACTATCGTGACCACGGACAAACCCTTGGCAAGTTGATGTTGTTAGCACGACGACTGTGCGAACACGGAAGTCGTTTTGTTTCTGTGACCACTAACTTCGTGTGGGACTTTCACGCTGATCAGAACAACGCGACACTTGACGAAGGGATGCGTTATGTCGGACACCCCTTTGATCATGCAGTTTCTGCGTTCATCGAGGATGTTGAGGCACGCGGAATGCGTGACAAGATCTTATTGATTGCCTGTGGCGAGATGGGGCGAACGCCGAAAATCAATGCTCGCGGTGGGAGGGATCACTGGGGGCGATTGGCACCTCTGCTGTTGTACGGTGGCGGGCTAAAAATGGGGCAGGTCGTTGGACGCTCGGATGCCACCGCTGGTGAACCCGATTCAAATCCAGTGGGAATTGATGATCTTGTGGCGACGATCTTTCACACCCTCTTTGATGTATCACAGTTGCGGCTACAGTCCTCTGTGCCTGGGGCGATGATGCGATTGCTCGAATCTGGCAGTCCGCTTGATTTAGTCGGCTAAAGAATCGGTGTGCCGATTTGCCAGGGAGGCGAATCTGACAGGATTTTAAGTGGTGCTGACGAACACAGTGTTTCGCAAGCTCGCAATTCGGGCGTTTGGAGGCTAAAGTACCACTCTGCAAAGCCCGTTGTCTTGATCATTCGTCATATCAGACGGCACGGGTTCGCCGATACGTTTTATTGTGAAAGTTGCATCCTGCGATCGCGAGACCGGTTGAATGCGTCGTCGCGTTGGCATGCTGTTCCGTTTCCAAAATACACCACCATAGCGCGGCACGTCGGGCCGAACGCGTCGCGGCGCGGTTCGACCGCCGGCCCATTGATTAGGTTTGCGAGCAGCTCATTTGACCCTCGATTTTGAGGAAACATTTCGTTGTCGTACCAGCCTGCCGCCGCAATGCTTCGCAATCGAATTTAACCAAAGGAAGGATCACCGATGCCAAACCAACTTCATCGCCGTCAGGCTATGCAAGCGACGCTCGCCTGGGCGGGAGCTGCTGTGCTTGCCAATCGCACCGAACGCGCTCACGGTTTTTTGAATGCGAACGATCGACCGCGAATCGGCGCGGTTGGGACAGGGAGCCGCTGGTATCAGAAAGCAACGGGTGTCGACAGTCAGTACGGCTCCGCGCCGAGCATGCGGCAGTTAGGTGATTACACGGCGATTTGTGACGCCGATGCTTATCGGGTCGGTTTGGCCAGCGGAATCGCGAAAGAATGGAGTGGGGCCGCGCCCAAAGCGTCAGCTGATTACCGCGCGATTCTCGACGATAAAGAAATTGACATTGTCCATATCTCAACGCCTGATCATTGGCACGCGAAAATCGCAATCGAAGCGATGCTGGCCGGCAAAGACGTCTACTGCGAAAAACCAATGACCTTGACGATCGAGGAAGGTCGGCTGATGTCAAAGGTTTGCAAAGAGACAAAACGCGTTTGTCAGATTGGAACGCAGCAACGCAGTAATCCAAAGTTCATTCAAGCGATTGCGCTGATCCGAGCCGGTCGTTTGGGGGATGTTAAAAAGGCGACTTGCAGCATTGGTGGGGCGCCCACTAGTCCTGAGCTGCCCATTGCCGAACCACCCAAGACACTCGATTGGAACCTCTGGCAGGGACCCGCAGCGGAGACACCCTTCCGGTATCTCGCTGGAAGCAATGGTGAAACTAAGAGCTGGTCACGCGGTCACTATGAATTTCGTTGGTGGTATGAGTATTCCGGCGGAAAGTTGACCGATTGGGGAGCTCATCACTGTGATATCGCAACGTGGGGGCTTGGCAAAACAGAGACCGGGCCGGTATCGGTGGATCCTGTGATGGTGGAACATCCTGTCGAATTCAAGGATGGGTATCCCATTGATGAATCGCGGTACAACACGGCGACTAAGTTTCTGATCAATTCAACGTTTGCCGACGGTAAGGAAATTGAACTCCGACACGATCAAGGGAATGGGATTCTTTTTGAAGGGACGAAGGGACGGATCTTTGTTAATCGTGGTCGTTTGACTGGCACACCAGTCGATGACCTCAAGGGAAATCCGTTGCCGGCCGATGCGTTGAAGTCGGTTTACAAGGATCGTGAGCTGACCGACCACTTCCGTAATTTCATGATCGCTTGCCAGGATCGCAATGACCCGATCTCGGATGTTCACAGTCATCATCGCGCGTTAACGACGTGCCACTTGGCGGGGATCGCAGCTCGGATGGGCCGCAAGCTCAAGTGGGATCCCAAGGCGGAGAAAATTGTCGGCGACGAACAGGCACAAGCACTGGTCGACCGCGAGCGTCGCAAAGGCTTCGAGATCGAGGTCTAGAGGTTCTCCACTAAAAAAAACTGGTAACGACTGTCAGCGCGGAAGTCTGGGAACCCCTTTCGCTTGAATGACCGGCGAGGGGAAGGTCTTCGGTGAGTAGGGTGGTTCGGGAAAACACTCTACTCACTGCGGAGGTAACACCCGCCGGGTGACGTTCCTGGCTGTGATGCATCTGTGCAGGCAGGTATCTGCGGAGTGAATGACGGTGCTTTGAATTTTGCGGCATCTCCTGTGAATCCATTGGGTAGGAGTTCTTCTTGGCTGATTTCAATATGAACACTCTCGTTCGGCGGGCAGTTCTGTCGCTGACGATCGTGGCGTTTCTCTTGACACCCTTGTCTGCTGAAGATTGGTTCCGTTGGCGGGGCCCAAACCTTGATGGCATTTCTTCAGAGTCAGATTGGGACTGTGATTGGCCCGAGGGAAAGGCCGTTATCGCGTGGCGAGCTTCGGTTGGGATTGGCTACTCGTCAGTGGTGATCGCAGATGGTCGTGTATTCACGATTGGGCACGTGGATGGTCATGATGTGGTTCACGCCATCCATGAATCTGATGGGACGATTGCCTGGCGTTTTCAATACCCTGCGACTTTGGATGATCGTGATTTCGAGGGCGGCCCAACCTCAACACCGACAGTTGACGGAGAGCAGGTTTATGTGCTTAGTCGGGCTGGCGAATTATTTTGTTTAAACGTGGGGACCGGTGAATCGATTTGGCAGCAGTCGGTCGCTGAACAGGCTGATGTGCGGTTGCCCGGTTGGGGATGTTCCGCCGCGCCGTTAGTTGTGGGGGATCGATTATTGGTCAACCTCGGCGCAGCGGGTGCGGTAGTCGATAAAAAAACAGGCGAGTTGATTTGGAGTTCCGAGGACCGCGAATCAGGTTATGCGACCCCCGTTGTGATGCCAGATTCAAATCCGCCTGCAGCAATCTTTGCGTCGGGTAAGGCTTATGTCGCGGTTGAGATTGAGACAGGACGCCAGCTTTGGTCCGAGCGATGGTTGACGAGCTTTAATTGCAATGCTGCCGATCCAATCATTTCCGAGCGGCGGATGTTTCTTTCGTCCGGATACAATCGTGGGGCGGCACTGTTTGAACTTGGTAAGGAAGCCCCCAAGCTGATCTGGAAATCGAAGGAGATGAAGAATCAGATCCACGGTTCGATTCTCTACGAGGGTTGTCTCTACGGATTGGACGGTGATATGGAAGCTGGTGCGCGGCTTCGCTGCATGGATTGGAAGACGGGTGAGGTTCGTTGGTCCGAAGATGATCTGCAGCCGGGAGGTATGACGTTGGCCGGAGGGCGTTTGATCCTGCTGACGGAGTCGGGTGAATTGCTTGTCGCGCCCGCTGATGCAGAGGTTTGGCGGCCGATTGCAGAGACGAAAGTTGTCGAAGGCAAGTGCTGGACAGGGCCCGTACTGTCAAATGGACGAATCTATGTCCGAAGCATCCAAGGCGAACTCGTTTGTATTGACTGCCGAAGTTAGACTATTGTGCGGGCGACTCGAAGACTGCCTACTCGCCTAATGACCAGGCACTTGCCGCCGAACCTCGATGCACGGACATGTTTTAATGCCTATCCAACGTCGCACCTTTTTGGCTGGAACTGCCGCCGCGGCTGCCGCGGTGTCCGCTCCGGCGATTCACGCTGCAGCCAAGAGCAAGCAGTACCGAACCGCACTGATCGGTGCTGGTTGGTGGGGGATGAACATTTTGCGGGAAGCACTCGCAGCTGGACAAACCAAGGTGGTTGCGCTCGCTGATGTTGACAGTGATCGGCTTGAAATCAATGCCGAGGAGGTCAACGATTTATCGGGAGAGACACCGGCGGTTTATTCGGACTATCGAGAGTTGTTTGAGAAGGAGGACATCGAAGTTGCGATCATCGCAACGCCGGATCATTGGCATGCACTCAACACGATCGCGGCAATCAATGCCGGCGCGCACGTTTTTATTGAGAAGCCGACCGGTCACACCATCGGTGAGAGTCAAGCGATCTTGAATGCTTCTGAAATGTCCGACCGAGTCGTGCAAGTCGGAATGCATCGACGTATTGGGCCGCATCATGTTTCCGGAATGAAGTTCCTGAAGTCAGGTGGAGCTGGCGAGGTTGGCATGGTGCGGATGTTCGTTCATTCGCGTGGTGGTGAGGAAAAGCCGACTCGCAACAGCGAACCACCAGAAAACTTGGATTGGGAAATGTACTGTGGGCCTGCCCCGTTGCGTCCCTATTGTGGACGGATCCATCCGGGTGGCTTTCGAAACTACCTTGGTTTCGCCAACGGCACGCTCGGCGATTGGGGGGTCCACTGGTTGGATCAGGTCCTGTGGTGGTGCGATCAACAATCACCACGGAGCGTCTACTCGGTGGGTGGACGGCCGATCAAGGGCGAGGCGGTATTAACAGAGAAAGAACAGACGACTGATGCTCCGGATCATCAAATCGCTACCTATCAATTCGATGACTTTACGGCTCACTGGGAGCATCGTCGTTTCGCTGGGAAGGGCCCTGAACAGACCAGCATCGGCTGCTATTTCTTTGGCACTAAGGGGACATTCCATATGGGCTGGCGGGATGGGTGGACGTTCTATCCAGCCGACGAAAAGAAATCGATCATTCACGAGGATTCACAGCTTCAAGAACCGGATGGGCACAATATCAAGCTGCTATGGGCAGACTTTCTGCAAGCGATTGAAACAGGATCCAAGCCGGTCGCAGGGATCGAGATTGGTCATCAAGCGACGACGCTCAGCCTGCTCGGTATGCTTTCCTTGAAATTGGGGCGGAGCATCCAGTGGGACGGTAACACAATCCCCGATGATCCGGATGCGGCACGCCTGCTGCGTCGCGATTATCGCGGCGATTGGGTCTACCCCAGTTAGGTCTTATCGAGACACGTTTTTGGTACCCGCACAGATCCGAGTTTGTGATGCGATTGTTTCCCGCTTTGTTCTGGATGGTTTGGCATTACGCTTTGATTGGTGGCCACTGCATCGCAGAGGAATCCTCAAGTGTGCTGCAGATCATCCCGCAAAATAGCGGTGTGGTGTCATCGTTTCGAGGATTAGCTGTTCGTAACAAGCAGGAAGCGTGGGTTACCGGGTCGGACGGCACCGTGATTCGCACGACAGATGCTGGGGTCACGTGGAAGCGTGTTGCTGTGCCTGATTCGGAAGGCTTGGACTTTCGTGATGTTGAAGTGTTGGCTGATCGCACCATCGTGTTGATGAGCGTTGGCAAGGACGCCGCCTCGCGAATCCTTCGTTCGAGTGACGACGGTGATACCTGGAAGCAAGTCCTTGTAAACCAAGATCCCGACGGTTTCTTTGATGGGATGGCTTTTGATGAGGAAAGAAAAACTGGGATGCTGTTCGGAGATCCGGTTCGCGGACGCATGGCCTTGTTTCGGACTTTTGATCGTGGCTTCACTTGGGAATCGCTTCCCGATCAGCAGAGACCAGCGCTGAAAATGGGTGAATACGGATTTGCGGCGAGCGGTACGGGGATCGCGGTGATGGGAAGTGACGTTTGGATTGCGACTGGCGGTTCCGTGGCGAGGGTCATGCGTTCTACCGATGGCGGCGCAACTTGGGCGACCAGCGCGACTCCTCTGCGAAGCGGGAATGAATCTTCGGGTATCTTTTCGCTCGCTGTCAATGATTCACGCACGATCGTCGTGGTTGGTGGTGACTACAAACTGCCCGAAGAAGCGAGTCACAATGTCGCCAGGTCCACAGATGGGGGCGAGACTTGGATCGGAGCCGGTTCGGTGCAAATGCCACACAAAGCCTGTGTTCGCGTGCTCGGTCAAGGGCGTCTGTTGGCCTGCGGTCGTACCGGCGTTGCCCTGTCCGCCGATGCGGGGGCATCATGGAAAACGATCAGCACAGAAGGCTACTACGTTTGTGCGATTGATCGTGATTCAGAAACTGGTTTTCTTGCTGGTGCGGAGGGGCGTGTCGCGAGGATTCAATGGGGTTCGTCGGCCCCCAAGTAGCAGCGACTTATTTTGTTCCGATGTTGCCTTGTGATCGAATTTGAATTCGTGATCGAATTTGAATTCGTGATCATGCTCTGCACGTAAATGGGGTGAGCAGGTTGAGGATTGAGCATGTTTGACCAAACCTGCCTTGCTTCTTGGCGGCAGAGGGTGATTGAAATTCGCGAATTTGATTTGGTTTGCTACGATCCAACATGAAAGTTGGAGATGGAATGCAGGTGTTTGAGGATTCGGACGCGAATATGAAATGAATGACAAATCAACGAACCGCGATACGCCAGTGAATGAAGATTTAGGTTTGCCGCATGGTTCGAAAGCGAACGAATCTAGTGATCAGGATGCTAGTTCTGAGGAGGCTAGTTCTGAGGAGGCTAGTTCTGAGGAGGCTAGTTCTGAGGAGGCTAGTGATCAGTCGCTGCCTCCGCAAACTTCGTTAATGGCTTCTGCCGCGAGTCTTGCTGAAACCGATCCGAGCGATATCACCGAAGTGAATTCGGTGCAGCGTGATGGCGTGCGAATGTCTTTGGATGTGCGTTGGATTTGGCTTGGGCGAATGATCGGCATGGTGTTGCTTGGTGTCGTCGCTGTTTTGTCTGTTTCAAGTACTTACCGGATCTACTTGTCTATCCCGGTACCGCGGAATCTGTTCGTTCCATTTGTGTGGGTGGTATTGCTGGTTTTGGGTGCTGTATTGGCTTGGATAATCCCTCTGCAACGTTATCGCCATTGGTCTTATCAGCTTGGTGATCAGGTGCTTGTGATTTGTCACGGTGTCATCTCGCGGGTAGTAGTTGCCATTCCCCTGAGTCGGTTGCAGCACGTCGATCTTCACGACGGGCCGATTACCCGCCGGTTTGGTCTTTCGTCATTGGAGATTCACACTGCCGGTACGCGAGCGGCTTCCCAGGTGATCCCCGGTCTGAGCCATCAGACTGCCCGCGAACTTCGGGATCAGTTAATTGTTGCCGCGAATCGAGACGCCGATGTCATCACCAGAGATTGATCCCGCGCGATCTGATTCGGTGCTAGAGACAAGCTCGGATGCCACGCTTGATCGAGGCGGGGTGAACGAGGTGGTTGCGATGGATGCTGCTCCGCTTGATGGGGATCGCAGGGGACAGGTGTCAAACGCCAGTTTACGATCAGATGCCCAGATCTTGTTTGAACCTGAAATGCATCTTCACGTGTCCACGCTCTGGTTGCCGGCGGTGGAGGCTATCCAGGCGGTGATCATCCCCCTGGTGATAGGCTGTCTGGTTGCGACCCCATTTGTCGCGGTCGGTATTTTTGTCGTCTTTGTGTTTCTGCCCGCGGTGGCCTATCACGCGATCCGTTTTTTCACGTTGACGTTTCGAATGGCGGATCGAGAGCTGATCATTCGATCAGGCTTGTTTTCGCGACGAGAGCGGCGAATCCCATTTGATCGTGTTCAAGAGGTAGAGATTCGTCAGAGTTTTCTGCATCGTTTGTTCAAACTTGCAAAGGTGAATATCTCGACGGCTGGTAGTGACACTCAAGAAGCCGCGCTGAATGTGGTGACGAAGCATGTAGCCGAAGCGATGAAGACGGTTATCTCTGACAAGCATCAGGCTGCTAGTGCCACGATTCATGCCGAGATGGTCGTCCCACGAGCCGTGGCTGATTACTGCTTCAGTCTGGATGTACGCACGTTGCTGGTTGGTGGCTTGACGTCAAAGGTTGTTGCGACACTCGGTGCCGTCGTGGGAGCGATCCTCTATTTTCAGGTTTTTGCTGGCTTGGGCGGCAAGTGGTTCGGTGGAGGCAACATACGCATCGCATCCCAGATGCAGGAAGTGCTTTCTGGCTCGCAATTGTGGGACGGTTTGGAATCACAACTTCCAGATACTGGTGTGCTTGGGTTCGTTGCGGATCTATGGATGATGGAAGCGCTTTCTAAGAGTATCCTGTTGGCACTCTTCGGTTTGATTTTTGCCGTCGTTGCCTATGTCGTGCGTTATCACGCTTTTCAATTCAGTCGAACGGAGAATCTGTTGAGTATGTCGCATGGTCTGCTTACTTATCGGCACAGCAGTCTCGCTCGCGATCGGATCCAAGCAATCAAACTGGAGGAGGGTTTGTTGCGCCGCTGGTTTGGTTTGGCGGCGGTTCGAGTCGATAGTGCAGGTGACCATCAACAAGTTGACCAAAATCAACACCGCGATGTGTTGGTCCCCGTTGCGAAGCTCGCCGATGCAGCAGAGGTGACCCGACAAGCGGTCCCCGGGTTAATGGACGTGTCCCCAAATTGGCGTCGGATCTCACCTTTGGCAATCAAACGAGGTAGCAAAAAAGGCTGGATGCTGCTCGTTGCGATCATGTTGCTGACTTATTCCATTGGGGGGTGGTTCTCGCTGGTTTGGTTGCCCGCGTTTCCCATGGTCTATCTGCTGCATCGCAAGTGGTACCAGCACATTGGTTACTGGCATAGTGATCGCTACCTACTCTTTCGCCAGGGGTGGATCAATCGTGCGACGATTTATGTGCCCATCAAGAATGTTCAGAGCGTAGTTTTGGAACAAAGTTTTTTTGATCGCCGCTTGAAGCTTGCAACACTTAGCATCGACATCGCTGGCCAATCAAATACGGGAGGAGGTCCACGAATTCGCCACTTACCGCTTGCCGACGCCGAATCGCTGCAACTAAGTTTAGCGAATTGTGCAGCAAGGAGTGAATTTCGTTGGTGACGGATGGCAGGGCTTCGTCAAGACTTCAGGGTCAGCCCTAGGCGGGAGAGCTTGCTAAATCCAAGCAGCCAGATTTACTTTCCGTAGTAATCGTAATAGTGGGCCGACTGCTTTGCAGCGTGAGAGCGTCCTGCTGCTTTCCAGGGGAAAGGCTACCGTTGAGTGAAGCCGGTTGTATGCGGAGGTGCTAAGATTGTTCTGCTTTGCACGTTACGCGTTGCCGTGTCAGAATTTCGGTACGCTGGGTATTGTCGCTGTTGGTTAAAGGTCGTGGAGATCTTCGCATGATACTTTGGTGGCTCGGAAAGAAATGCTTCCCACTGATTCCTTCACCGCAGTGCTTGAACCATGAGTGAGAACCCATTTAAGAGCCCTTCGACGGCAACCATGCCGACCAACACGTCTAAGCGTCGGCCGTGGTTGCGTTACGCCTTGGGGCTGCTGGCGATTGGGGCCTTGGTAACATTCTTGGGGCTGTTCTATGGGGTGTTGACGGTTGGTATTCCGTCCCCCGATACGCCGCCGGAGGTTCAGCAGCGTGAACGGTTTCACCTTGGTATTTCAAAGTTCCTGACGATCCTAGGCATTTGCTTACTGGTGTTTGGCTTGATCGGATCTGTGGCAACGATTCTGTTTCGTGCTGTCTCCAGAATTTGGTCAGGTGCCCGTTCGAGGCAAACGTGACTTTGATGTTTCAGACCCCTCGTCCAGGTGCGGGGTCCTCTAGTTATCCGCTCGTGATGAGTGGCCGATCTTGGTTGTGGCATAGGGAGCAGTGATGCAGCAAGGAAACTGCTCACGCGGACAATCACTTCTCACCGGAAATCGCTTCGGCGATATTGCGAGAATGGTCTCGTACACGCGAGTAAGCATTCAGTACGGCTAGGTAAGCGACACTCACCTGAGGTGCAATTGAGCCTGTCGAAAGATCGTCCAGGTGTTGTCGACGCAACTGTTTGATCTGTTTTTTGAGGCGATCCGAGCTGGCGGTGGTTTGTGTCAGCACTGTGCGATTGTCCTGGGCAAGCCCGAGATTGATTTCCTTGAGGTATTCGGCCATGTGGCGATTGAGTTGAACAAGCCCTTTTTGCTGATCAGGCGTGAATCGATGCCCGTCTCGTCGCAGCTTGTGGTCGAACTTGTCAAGGTTGGCGATGTAGTCGCTAATCGACTCGTACTCATCGGCCATGCGCAGTTGTCGCCGCGCGTCATCGGCTGCTGAGTGCGGGACGTTACCGGACAGTAGTTTGGTCACAAATTCTGCGATTTCGTCCTGCATCGAATCGAGTACTTGTTCGCGTCGCCTGAGGCGATCAGCCAAGGAATGGTCTGGTTCGTCTTGTTGAAGCAGTTCGTTCAACCAGTCCAGCATTTTTTCGCAGCCATCCCCCATCTTTTCGATCTCTTTGCGGGATTGCTCAATGGCCAATGCCGGCGTTTCGAGAATCCGAACATCAAGATCGGTCAACTGCGGTTTCTCTTTGAAATCTTTGGATGGCACCAGCCAGTTCAGAAGACGAACAAACCACGGCAGGAAGGGGAAAAAGATTACCGTGTTGGCGATGTTGAAGATCGTGTGCGTCGCGGCGATTGCGGGTGTGGTGTTGGGATACGTGGTCGATTCCGGGCCGACGACTGCTTTACTGATATCGCCATCGATCATAAAGGTGAGGATCCAGTCGATCAGATCGATGTACCAGGCAAAGATTAAGGTAATCCAAAAGACCCCCAGTAAATTAAAGATGACGTGGAAGTACGCGGCACGACGAGCATTGGTGGTGGCTCCGAGCGACGCCAGGAATGCAGTGATCGTGGTTCCGATGTTTTCACCCAGTACCAAAGCCGCCGCTGTTTCGTAAGGAATCACACCCTGGTAGGCCAGTGAGATTGTGATGCCCAACGTTGCCGAGGAAGATTGCACCAGCGTTGTTAACACACAACCGACTAAAGCACACTTCAGGACTCCCCAATAGGAATCAGCCTGGAAGAGCTGGAACCAGGTTTCAAAATCGGGTGTCTCTTTAATAATCGCGCAGGCGTCTTTCATTAGCTCGAGGCCGAAAAAGATCATCCCAATGCCCATGACGGACATCGCCCAGTATCGCCAGCGATCCCCTTTAGAAAACAGATAGACGAAAGCTGATCCGCCCATTAGAGGCAAGCCATACTTACCGATCTTTAGCACCAAGATCCAACCGGTAATCGTGGTGCCAATGTTGGCACCCATGATGATGCCAATCGCCTGCGCCAGTTGCATCACGCCGCTATTGACCAAGCCAACCACCATCACGGTCGTGATCGAACTGGATTGGACGACGCAGGTAACAATCACTCCGCAGATTACGGCCAGGATTCGGTGATTGGTGACTGCATTGATGATGCGTCGGAGGCTGCTTCCGGCGACAGCCTGCATCCCCTCGGACATGTTTTTCATGCCGAGTAGAAAAAGGCCCAGTCCACCCACTAATTCACAGACGAGTTGCGCAAGTGCGGAAAGATCCACGATACTACCGCCTTTAATACCGACTGTTCTGCAAAAAAAAAGGAACGCCATAGGTTAATTCGCGTCCATCATAAAACAAAGCCTGGTTTTTCGCTCAGATGCCGAAAGTGACGATGTGGCAGGCGGTTATCGGGGTGCGGCAGGATGAGCGTTTTGGCGTCCTCGCGGGAACACCGGCGGCAACAGAAATCGACAATGGTGAAGTGATGTCGCTGTTGCCCCAATCGGAGTATTTTGCCTGAAAGTGACCGTGTCGAGCACAAACGCACGAGCCACGCAGAATTGAATTCGCCGAGGAAAGCTGCTGGGTGAACAACAGGTCATTGGAGCAAGGAAAGCTGGATGATCAGCAGTCGTGATTTGAGATCCCGGAATTTCAGCGGTGCTGAGCGAAATAGAGGGCTTTGAGCAAAATTGCGGTTGCAGCCGCAGTTCCCGTAGTCGCAATCATCTCGTTGCTCTTGGCCCACGGCAGCGTCCATGCCCTCGGGGCTTAAACGCTTCAATCTGGTCGACCAGGATGGGGCGTGAGCCGAGCTGCCGTCACGGGTGCGTCACGTTGTTCAGTCCCGAGGCAGGGGTTGGCCCGAGGCGGGGGTTGGCCCGAACCCGGTGGTTGTTGGGGGGCCGGTTGTTGAGCTGAGCGCAATCGCATCGCCGCGTTCAGTTCGGTCAAATTTGATCGACGTGGGGCTACCTGCACGATTTTCTGCGGCAGAGCCCCCGGAGGGGCGAGTTGGCTTTGCCCGGCAAAAAGAAAAAAGTGAGGGTGCAGGGACTCGAACCCTGGACCAACGGATTAAAAGTCCGTTGCTCTACCGACTGAGCTACACCCTCGGATGGCTTTCGCCACCGAACCCGCCCGATTTCCATACGGATGATGAAATTCGGGAGGTTGTTTCATAACAGCGGAGCGGACAGGATTCGAACCTGCGGAACCGGTTTCCCGGTTCACCGATTTAGCAAACCGGCGCTTTCGACCACTCAGCCACCGCTCCTGATCAATTTTCGATGATTGTGTTGGATCGTCGGCAATCACGCAACCCTTGCTTTGGGAAGACTGGTTTTTGATCGTAGATGTTCACCGCTGATGTGGGTTTTGGTTCTAAATTTAACGGTCCGGTCGGGGATATTGGTTTGGTGAGAGAGGGAAATCGGTGTGCGGCGGGTATGATGTGCGGACCTTGTATTTGATTGGGGGTTTGATTGCATGGAATCCGAAAACCCGGCTCTTTTGACGCATGTAAGCCGACGTGCGATGGCGACCGAATTCGTGGTTATCCTGCCAGCGGCACGTGCAGACGCTGTCGAAATCGCGGTTTCCGCATTGGAGTTATTGGATTCCATCGAGCAATCCTTGACCATCTATCGGCCCGACAGCGAGATTTCTCGAGTCAACCGGATGGCGTTTGCCGAACCGGTGCCGGTAACCGATGCCACTTTTCAGCTACTGCAGAGGGCGATTCGGTGGAGTCAACGAACCAACGGTGGTTTCGATGTCACAGCGGGACCACTGGTCGAGGCGTGGGGATTTACCACCCGCAGTGGTAAAAAACCGACCGAGCAGGCGATCGAGCAGGCGCGGCAGCGAGTTGGGTACGAAAAGATCGAGTTGTCGGAACCTGACCGCTCGATCCGTTTTGCCGCGGAGGGGATGTCGATCAATTTGGGGGCGATCGGAAAAGGGGATGCTCTGGACCAGGTTGCCGAGCGACTGCACCGTGATGGCCTCCATGATTTCCTCATACACGGCGGAAACAGCAGCATTATCGCGGCTGGGGATCAAATCGTGGGGAGCGAGCAGGGTTGGCCTGTGGGAGTGGCTCATCCGACCAAGCCCAAGCACCGATTGGCCGGGATCATGCTGCGGGATCAAGCGATCGCGACCAGCGGTTCAGGAAAGCAATTTTTTCATCACCGCGGTCGTCGATATGGGCATGTCATCGATCCGCGGACGGGGTATCCGGCCGGAGATTTGTTGTCCTTGACGGTTTTGATGGAACGGGCCTCCGATGCGGATGCGTGCGCAACTGGGTTATTCGTCGCGGGTTCCGAGCGAACCGAAAATTTCACGGTGGATGAAGTCTTGCTCCCTTTGGTTCGCGTTCGAGCCGGTCACCGCCAGGATTCGGTATCGATGGATTGGCAAGGTGAAATTCATTGGGTGGAGACACCTGATGACGCTGTTTCACGTTGATTGTGGCACGGTCATGCCCGCAAACTCTGCTCTGGACGCACGGTCGCGATGACGACTACAAGCGTCCGGCAGTCCGCCGGTATCTGGCGGTGGAATTGTTTCCTGCGCATTTGCTTTCCACGAATCCTGGCTAACCATGAACGTGAACTTTTTTGAGTGGCTTCGTGACGGAGTTCGTCAATCTGTGTTGCTGGGGGTTAGCGACGCGATCGAAGAAATTGGGGCACCGGCGGACGCTGACAAACTTCACCCCAACGTCGCTGCCATCTTGACCGGTGAAAAGCCGAAACCAAAATCGTCTCGCGGTGGAGGCCGAAAACGCCTTGGCAAGTCATTGAAAGAAATGGACACACCAGCTTCGTGATCGATCATGCGAGCGGGACACTTCGTTTGTCGCCGTCACCTTGACGAGAGCGTCAATCGCAGGCTGTTCATCGCGGCGTCATTTCGTAATGGTGCGACCCGTTTCCGCGAGAATGCGGATTTGTGAATACGGGGTTGTGAATACGGATTTGTGAATACGGGGTTGTGAATACGGGGTTGTCGCGAGAGATATTTTTCTTACGCCCCGAGCGTGTTCGGCAGTTTTGCCGTGACCGTTGTCCCTTGACCGGGCTGGGAATCGATGTCGGTCGTGCCACCGACTAATCTTGCTCGGGCACGCATGGAACGAATTCCAAACCGATCTTGGGCGACCTGATCGAATTCAAATCCGCAGCCATTGTCCTTTACCGTTAGGATGATTTCTGTATCGCACACCTGAGCTTTGATCCAAACGTCTTCTGCTTTGCCATGGGCAACTGCATTACGCACCGCTTCTACCGCGATTCGGTAGGCCGTCAGTGAGACATCGGTGGAGGCAGTTTGGGCGGTTGCTGCCACATCCCAATGTAATCGCGTCGCTGATTCGGTTAGCGAGCGGGAGAGTGAATCCTCGGCCGCTTTCCACCAAGGAACGCCCGACAGTTCGGGCGGGTAGATATTGGTTAGCGTCTGCCGGGTGACCTGCATTGCTTGCGCCAACCAGTTGACGATCTGTTCCAAACGCGTCCGCTGTTCTTCGCTGAGGCTGTCGTCCCGTTGCAAGCTGGACGTTGCGGCCGAAGCAGCAAAAACCAGCGGCAGCACACCGTCGTGAATCTCCGAGCCAATCTGGGCACGCTCGATTTCGATCAGCTCAATAACAGACCCAGCGTTGTTCGTTTGCCGTAGCGAATCATCTGGTCCGGGAGGGTTCAACCGCCAAACCAGCCTTTCTTGTCAAAACTTGCCATCGCTTTGTCTTCACCTTCTTGGATGTCGAATAGCTTGTTTAGCTTCGTGATCTTGAAGACTTCCAAAACGTTGGGTGAAACGTCACTAAATTTCAACGCGATCCCTTGGGCCTTGCATGTCTTATTGAGCATTACCAATTTGGTAATCATCGCTGACGACATGAAGGAGACGCCACTGAAGTTGATCAGCAGCTTCTTGTGCGCTGCGAGTGCGATCGACTCCTGTAATTCCTTGCCAACTTGATCAATTCGTTGGCTATCTAGGATCTTGCTGTCGGTGAACCCTACTACCAGGATTTCACCTTTGGTTTGTGTCGTGATTGCCGCCATCAGCATCTATTCCAGTGAAAACGAGGGACTGGGAGGGCTCTGCCTAACAGGGTCACAGGTTATCAGCCGCTGGCGGTCAAGGCAATTACCGGACAGATGAGAGCCTAAGGATCAAGTTGATCGAGTTGATCCAAGAGTTCATCCAAATCGATCGATTCCGACTTTCTCTGTGTTTCAGGGGTGTCTGCAGTTTTCGATTTTGGCGAGGCGGGTTCTATAGTTACGGGTTTTACGGGGACAGGGTGAATGGGGATGGGTGAACTGGAGGCTGTCGGACGTTGCCGAGGCGTTACCAGGCCCATCGAGATCGTCTTAACTTGTCGATGATCTCGCAATTGGATCAATGCCGAGACCAAAGTTGAAGCATTAGAGACTTGGCTCAAGTCGAAGGAATAAATGCGTCGCCCTGCGTTTACCCCGTTCTCTGGCGGCTGCGGATCGTTGGCGTGGGGGGCTCGTCTACCTTGAAAACCAATCGTTGAGAGCTCAGACAATGATTGCTGTGGTCCGCCAGTCCAGCATTGCCACATCTCCTGTAATGGCGTCGATCGAGAGCCGGTCGGTCGACGATTCGGCTAGCGATTGGATCGGCCCAATCAGCGTCAGATCAATTCCAGGCAAGCCAATTAATTCCCCCACGATTGCCTCGGCAAGAGACTGCTTGCCGCTTCCGGCAGGGGGCGTGTGGATCATGATCACAGACAATCGAACGGCCATGTTTACTTAGTCTCTCTGGTGCAATCGCATGTCGGTGAACGGGATTGGGCGTGGGGTGCATGCCGCGGTGAGAGTCACGTGAAGCGGTCAGCTTAGTTAGCAGACCCGATTTTCCCAGTCCGTGGCAGACCCCATTTGTCTGCGGTCTGCGACCGGCGAACTATGCTTCACGCCAGTCTGCTCAGCATTGTGTTGACAATTGGGCTTCGTGGGCCACATCGTAAAGGTCAAAAAACAAATCGCGTAAGTTTACTTCGCTGGCGATCGGTCGATCGGACAGCCATTGCCGAATGCGATGTCGAACCACATCAGGCGCCTGGGCAATGAGTTCCTCGGTCAAGTCTTGAATGAGTTGGGGGGTTACGACCGTCCGATATAAGATCGGCAGGTTCGAGATCGGGGTGTGGCAGGTTGCCAGTAGAGAGAGGCTACGTCTGCGAATGTTGCGGCAGAGCAGTCGAAGTTCGACGCGGGTCAGTTGTTCCGCCCCATCAAGCGTCAGCAATCCGCCGCTGGGCAGATCTTTGGCTTGCCGGCGTAACTGTTGAACCATTCGATAGCGATTCCGCAATCGTGCGGTGAAGTGTGGATGGTATTCGTGGCAAAATTGCACGTGATGGACAACTGCAAACCGACTTCTCAAGCGTGGCGTCAATGCGTGTAGCAGTGTCGACTTGCCGCTGCCATGGTGACCGACAAACAAGCCGATGCGATGCTGATGAAGATCGTCAACGATTTCCTCTAATCGTGACTCCCCAAGCTCCGCGTCCATCTGCCCGCCAATACCGTCAAGCTGGCCGACGCTGTTAGCCTCGGTGCATTCATCACCCACTTGGTTTTTGCCAATGCTCTCGTTCGCTGCCGTGAACCGGAACTCCAAGGCACCCGGCCGAACGAATCTGGTGGCGAATGGATTCGAGGCGGCGAGCATTTGATTCATGTCGCCGACGAAGGGCCACTAGGCTGACGAGTGATGCGTTGTCGAGATCGCGTGTTCATCTCAGCTTCGCTTTGGATCGAGAGATGATTTTTGGTAACCGTTGAGCCAGTAAGATTTTTGGCAGAAATCTCTGTGCGGCTAACCAGGTTTGGATGGATGAGATAAAACGGCTGTTCGGTGACGATCTCGCGACCATTGGTGAGAAATAATCTCATTCGAACGCACCAGCGAACGCTAATCAATTTGCCTTGGTAGCTGAGGGGAGTCTCGGGTAGTTTGCAATGGGTGGAGCGGGCATCCGACAATCCGCTGCGGCGGATTTGATTTTCACCTTGGCGGTGAAAATGATGCACGTGAAAATCCTCATCCCCTTTTCCCTCGGTGTACCACATGACGGAGACTTCCAGTCCTTGGACCCGTTCAAGTGGGACACGACTGATCCGCCAGCAAGCAGTGAGTACTTCACCAGGGTGGTAAAGCCCATCCTCACGGCATAACGTCAGATTCAACGCGGGTTGGCTTTCTGGGCCGAGCCCGGTGGATGTACGACGACGCGAAAACTTCGGCAGAACGATGGCCACGGCTTAGATGTCCCTTTTACGACGATCTTCCACTCGATGGCATTGTGTGTCCCCACGAAGGAGTGCATCGCCTCAAGAGGGATCGTCAGCTCTAATTGTTGCTCCCAAGGCCCCTGCGGGTCAACGAGGACTTCGCGACCTTTCCAGAGGACTTGGCAAAAAGCCTCGTGGCGTTCGACCCGAACATCGGTGCCTTGACGGTAAAAAGTCTCCTCTTCACAGGTCATTTGCACCGTCAATCGCTTCAATTGCATCCGCCCGATCTGGGAGATGTACAGCTGGTAGGTTGATCCGGGAATCAGCGGGTGATTGCTAATTTCCACAATGGTGGATCCCACCCCGGCCCGCTGTCGTAACTGACTTAAAAAGAAGCGAAAGGACCACCACCCAATCGCTCCAAAGGGAATCAGTAAACCCGTCAGAATCGGTCTATGTTGCCCATTCCAATACCCCGAAACGGCGACCGCTAAGAGAACAAACCAAGCAGAATTCCAAAGCAGCGCCAGAGTGGCGGGGCCAAAGACACTTTCTTCGGATGCCTCAACCGGCAGTCGATAACGCAATCGCTCCCCAGGGCTATCGGTTAGCCAGCTACCTCGAGGAACATGAGGCAACTTGGGTGAATCTTCTTCGGGCGGCCGAATCATTTCGATTGATCCTGCGCGGTCGGCCAACACGCGACGCCGCTCGTTGCTGGCGCCGACTTGGAGTAGCCGAAAAAGCAGCGAGATCGCCCCGGTCATGATGGCGGCGACTGCCAGCGTTCCCAACACCCAGACACTTAAATCATTGCTGGGAATCGCATCGGCCGGTCCCGCTGGAACGCGGTCCGGAGCAAATCGATTGATCAATACCAGCGAGAGGCCGAAAACGCCAATTAGGAAGAGCGAGGCGTAAAACGCAGCCTCGCCAGCAACACCCGCAAAGGCGTTGCCGAGGCTTCGCTCACCCCGCTTCTTGCTCCAAGGCGTTGGAATCCGGGGCATGGTCGATTCAATGGCTCGCGATCGTTAACTGGCAAAGCAGAAAACGTCGGGTTACGCAGGCACCGATTCGCGGCTTGGTCGGTAAAAACCAAGTTCTTCCAGCGCCAAGTAAACTTCCTCGAGCGTCTTCTCTCCAAAATTACTAATGGACAGTAGACGCCGTGGCGTTGCATTCAACAAGTCACGAACGGTCAAGATGCCGGTTTCTTCCAAGCAGTTCGTGGTTCGTACCGACAATCCCATCTCGGCGATACTTAATTCGAGACGTTCTCGACGCAAGCGGGCTTCTTCTTCTGCTCGGCTCAGCGGAATGCGGGTCATACCAAAACTCCCTTTGTATATGGATCGGACAAGCGTTCGGAACGAATCAAAGTCGCTGCGCTGGGCTCCTCCCAGTCCGGTTCGCGTGATCCGTTCCTCCACTGCGGGGCAAATCGTAGGCGATTAATGCGACTTCAGGAAGCGTTTTCCGCCAACTTTTTGAATCATTTTTATCACTGATTTGCTAGCAAAATGCAGTTTTGGGAGTTCGGTTGGGTTGGGGCGATCACGCTCTGAGCAGCGAGCCGCTGGAGTTTCTGGTCAGACTGCGGCGGGTTCCCGTTCAGCTGTGATCACCGTTCAGCTGTGATCACCTTAGTGGTTCAGCGAAATCGGCTGTGGCGAGAAAAATGCGATCGGCTGTGGCGAGAAAAATGCGATCGGCTGTGGCGAGAAATCGGCGTGTTGCTCCGGCCCACGAAAGAAAAGTCGTGGGAAACTAACGCCGCGTGATCCAGAGGGGCTCGAATCGGCTGCTGGCGTTCTCCTTCGCGCGGTTCAGGTTGGCTGCTGCGGTTTGGACCGGCGGGAGATGTATTGGACGCGACGTGTTATTTTCCTCGACAGCGAGTTGCTCTCCAGTACGTTCTATGCTGTTACCACCACTGGTTTTTAGCTTGGCACCACTGTTTGGTCGGGCGGTGGCTGGGCGGTCGATGTTGCTAAGACCTGTCGTTGGCTGAACGCTCGTAATAGCCAATTCTGCATTGTCAGGGATTTTGAGGGCAGCTGACGCGGCTCGCGGGACCGACGATTGCACGGCGCGGCAGCCGGTCGCGCTAAGCAGCATCGCGACAAGGCAAGAGGCGTTGAGCAGTGGTCGGCGCATCATGTTTGCTGGGTCCATTATCAGCCGTATGAGTAAGTTCCCAGAGAGGATCCACTCGGTTAACTACGAGAATCGGCAGGACCGGCAGCCTTGGTCCGGTGCGATCGGCTTGAGGCGTAGGACCGGCAGGACCAAAATAATCGTGAGGACAGGAGGAACCGTTGCGACCGTCAATACTTGACTCTATCGAGGGGGGGAGCGAGTAGCGGTGGCAGGCTTGTTCCATTCGATTTTCTGCCTCCTGTCGGTTTTCTTTTCTGCGGCGGCCATCGAATTGCTGTGACAGCGGCCGATGTCCGCCAGACCCCACTTTTTTGTTGCCAAACGGATGATTTTCTTGAAAACCTTGGTTTTTCGGGTTTATCTGCACATCTCAAGCTTTTCAGGGCTGGGAATTAGCCGAATTCTGGCGACTTTTGGCTTCGAACTTGCCCTTGCCCTTGGGGGAAAAAAGTTACGGGGCTATACATAAGGGTTAATCCTGTTCTGAAACGAATCGAAAAGCCGGACATCTACTGTTCCCTTTCGAGCTTTGCGCGACTCTCGTCTGACCGAGAAGACCGCCGCATCTCGACTCACATCCATTTGGGATATTCGAACCCCTATGAAATCTGACCATTGGAATTTTCTCGCCAATTTGCTCGGTACGCCGGGACCCGTCGACAGGTCCAAAAAGGACGATAAGTCCAAAAAGGAAAATAAGTCGAAACGGCCGGCCAGCGAAGATGCAGCCGCTACCGAAGCGACGCCAGCTACTGAGCAAACTGCCCCGCAGGCGGAGACCGAAGTCGAATTGGAGCCGACTCCTGTTGCGGCCAGGACTGAAAAACCTGCTTCTGCGGACACCGGTAAAAATGTCCTCGAAGCCTTAACCGAAGCGGTGCCTCCTAAGGTCCTGCCAGGCTTCGGCGCGACCGAGGAAGACGAGGCCGAAGAGCCCACGGCAACGAGCCAAAAATGGGATCGGGATCCTGAGCCAAAATCTTTCGGTTCAGCTCGCAGCAAAAGCGAAGCTCCTGTCGCCAGCGAGGCCAACGAACCGGCGAGTTCAGCTGATGCCGAAGTCTCCGATGGCGACGCAGGCGATGAGTTCGATTCGGCTTGGGGAAGCCTCGCCGGTGAACTCGGGATTCAGTCTGCTGATGCTCCGGCGTCACCCCGTGATGCTTCCAGACCAGCCAGATCAGCTGACGATGTGAAGCCGCGAAAACCTGCCAAAGGCAAGAAGCCTTCAACTGAGACTTCGGATTTGGGATCAGGATTTGGTCAAGGACTTGGATTTGATCAGGACGGAGACGCTGGGTTTGATAGCGGACACGCCGAGTCAGAGACGGACGAGAAGCACTCGGCAGCTGATTCCGATCGAGATGAGCCAAGTGCCGAGGTTCGTGACCATCGATCGAGTGAAAATCGAGGTCGTCAGGAACGGGTCCGCGAGGAGCGGGGGCGTGGACGTCGAGGGCAACGTCGATCATCAAGTGAGAGCGAGGAGGGGGCTGATCGCCCATCCCGTCGTGACGGGCGTCGGGGCGAAAGGTCGTCGCGAGATGAGGAACGCGGGCGGGGTCAGGAGGATGATCGCGGCCGAGATGATAACTTTGGAAAGCCATCGCGTGGATCGAATTCAGGCGAAGAAAGTGGAGACCGGCCCCGTCGACGCCAGGGGCGTCGCGGTACGCGCCAGCGAATGTCTGAAGAAGATTTGGATCGCGCCGAATCTGATCGCGGTCAGGAAGACAGTTCGGCCAAAGTTGAAGGCGAATCCAGGTCGCGAGGCCGCGGCCGCAGTGCATCAAGAGAAAACTCAGGTCGCTCCTCACGGGATGATTCAGGTCGCTCCTCAAGAGATGATTCGGGTCGCGGCCGGAGTCGTCGCGAGCGTGATCCGGTTGATGAGCTTGATGAGGAACTGGATGAAACGCTCGTACGCGATCGCGAACGAGAAGACTCGGAGGTTGACGAGGATGCCCCTCGTTCACGTAGGCGACGTGGCAGGCGGGGCCGACGAGGCCGAAGGCGGGATGAGGAAACGGCAACCGATAACGATTCAGCGGCGTCGGAGGACCCTCTGACGCGTACATCCGCTTTTGATGACGATCACGAGGACGATGCCGAGGTTGAATCCATTCGACGCGGGCGAGGTCGATCCCGATCGAGGTCGGATGAGGGTGAAGGTCGTGACCGAGATCGAGATTCTCGAGATTCTCGCGACTCACGTGATCGAGAATCTCGCGACTCACGAGATCGAGACCGAGATTCCCGCGACCGCGACCGCGATCCCCGATCCTCACGCCGCCCCCGGGGCGGAAGAGGCCGCGATCGTGATCAGGAAGGTAATGGTGAAGCCACGCGTCAGCGACACAACGTCCCGACTTGGATCGATACCGTTGAGTTGTTGGTCAATGCGAACATCGAGAACCACAAAAAGAATAAAGGTGGTCGTGGACGAGGAGGTCGCAAACGCTCCTAGGTTGGGTGCGGCGGCGAGTGACACGGTTGGGGCACGAAGCATGATTCCCGTCTGGGAACGTGTGGTCGCATTCAAGCAATCGCGGTCACCGCGGTGTTTGATTCGCCCCGCGATTGTCCGAGAGGCATCGTTGCCAGAGATGAGATTTGTTGTCGCCGGTGATCTCATGGGGGCTGGGCCTGACGTCGCGTGATGCCAAAGTTCCCAGCCAAAATGAAGCGGGTGGTTTTCGCAATCTGTTCGGTCCTTTAAGATCCCCGGTGGACATCGGTCGAACACTCGGCCTTTTTTGTCTGATGGTGGCGGTCCTTGCGACTGTGAGTCGTGAACCTGGTCAGGCCTTAACTGGAGCAGCCATAAGCGGCGTAGCTTTGTGTGAGGGCCGCCTCCACCGGACAAAATCCTTGTTCCGCCCCCAATGCGCGTTCCGCAGTGTTGTATGTCGCAGTCCAGCAACTCATCTAACGGCGGCGATGGCAGTTACGTCGTTGTAGCGCGTCGCTATCGACCACGCGGATTCAATGAGCTGGTTGGGCAAGAGCATGTTGGCCGAGCGTTGAAAAACGCCATTGAAACTGGCCGGGTTGGGCACGCCTACTTGTTCACCGGAGCTCGCGGAGTCGGTAAGACGAGTACAGCGAGGATCTTTGCAAAAGCTTTGAATGATCCCTCTGGTCCCACTGCAACGCCTGACAATGAGACTGATGTCGCGCTTGCCATCGATGCGGGGGAAGACGTTGATGTGATCGAAATCGATGGTGCGAGTAATCGAGGGATCGACGAGATTCGCTCGCTTCGCGCAAATGTAGGCGTGCGACCGAGTCGATGTCGCTACAAGATCTACATCATCGACGAAGTGCACATGCTGACGGCGCCCGCCTTCAACGCGTTGCTAAAGACGCTGGAAGAGCCGCCTGATCATGTGAAGTTTATTTTTTGCACGACCGATCCGGAGAAAATGCCGATCACCGTGCTGAGTCGTTGCCAACGTTTCGATTTCGCCCCGGTTGAGGTGCCGAAAATTGTGGAGCGTCTGGCGGAAATTGTACGCAGCGAATCGGCCGAGGCGGATGAGGCGGCACTCGAACTGATTGCTCGCCGCGCTGCTGGATCGATGCGTGATAGTCAGTCGCTGCTGGAGCAAGTGCTCAGCTTTAGCGAAGGGAAACTGACTGCGGATCAAGTTCATACGATGCTGGGAACGGCTGATGATGAGCGATTGCATGCCCTTGCAAAAGCAATGGCCGATCGGAATGCAGCCGAAACAATCGCGCAGGTTGACGCCGCTATCGACGCGGGGGTCGATGCAGGTCGATTGGCCGAGCAACTGCTCAGTTATTTTCGTGACATCATGGCGGCCGCGGTGGGGTGTGATGCCAGTTTGATGCGACACACTGCGACATCAATGCACGCTGAGATCACATCGCTTGGGCAGACTTGGGGACTGCAGACCGTTCTGGCGATCGTGGAATTGCTCGATCAGACGCTGGTTCGAATTGGTCGAAGTGTGCAGGGCCGCGTCTTGCTGGAAGCTGCGATGATTCAAATCTGCAATCTTCCCGACCTGCAGCACATCGTCGACTTGGCGGCCGCCGCGAGTGAGGTTGGCGAAAAAAAAAAGATAAAGCGTCCCGCTAAGCGGTCAAGCCAATCGTCTGAGTCAGATCGTAATCCCCCAAAGGTTGAACCGGCGTTCAATGCAGTGGCGACGCCGCCAAACGTTTCAGGTCACTCAACTGCTGTTGCAGGTGCAGGTCACTC
>JARGNK010000290.1 GCA_029213145.1 Rubripirellula sp.
ACGGTCGATAAAGTCGACTGCTTCGCGAGTCAATGCATCGGTCAGGTACTCGTTCTCGATGACGGGTTGCCCACCGCGAACGATCGGGTTGTTGGCATCGTAGTCTGGTTCGTCATTTCCCATGTGCGTGCTGAAGATCAGACCTTTCTTTCCAATCCAGCGACCTTTGCCGCCCCCCGGAAGTGTCTTGCGACGCCGCAGGGTCGTGACGCCATCGTATGGCGGCGGCACAAAGTAATGCCCCTCGTGCGTAAAGCCAAAGAACTCATCAAAGCCATGTCGAAACGGGTGGTAAGTTGCCAGACCGCCTTGATGCCATTTGCCGATCAATCCCGTCATGTAACCAGCGTCATGCAATGACTCAGCGATGGTGATCTCCTCCGGTGGCAAGCCAAAACCAGGTTCTTCATTGCGGGCGCCAGTCGGGTTGAACTCATAACCAAAGCGGGTCGGAATGCGTCCGGTCAGCATCCCGGCCCGGGATGGACTGCAGTTAGGTCCAGTGACGTAACCGGAAGTTAAACGGATACCATTGTTCGCGATGGAATCAATGTGAGGAGTCGGGATCTCTGGATTCCCTTGACAGCCAAGTTCTCCGTAGCCGAGATCATCTGCAAACAGGATGACGATGTTTGGACGTGTCACATCGGCAGCGTCTGCGAGCGACTCCGCGCCCATCCAGGATAGAAACAGAACAAAGCAGTGGCATAGGAGATTTGGTTTCAACGAAGCGATTTTGATGCGTTGCATGAGACTCATGTCTACCCGTTCGATGAGGACAGTGTGTTGGTAGGCACGCGAGATTTCGCGTATCAATAATGTTTCGGTTTGCCGACGAAATTCGAGTTCGGCCTGACGCGACTACATCAGTCGCGTTTGAAAATTCAAAGCCCGATCACATGAACCCGATCACATGAACCCGATCACATGAAGTTGTGTCTTCATTCCTCAAACAAGGGGTGGTCTGGGTTTCCTGCCGAGATCAGGTAAGCAAGCAGATCAAGGACGTCCTTGTCGGACATCGTATTGAGGAGACCTTTCGGCATCATCGAGATCTGTGAGGGTTGGATTGCTTCGATGGTATCCACCTTCACTTTCGTGATCGTGCTCGGTTTCATCATGTCGGTATTCACCCAGTATTCATTTTCTTTCAGGTTCATGACTCGGCCCACAAGCAGGCTGCCATCGTCCAGTAAGAATTGGCTGGCAGCATATTGATCACTGATCACCTTGCTGGGCGCAACCACAGTTTCGAGCAGATCGAGTGCACTGAATTTTCCACCGGCGGAGGTCAAGTCGGGGCCGACAGCGCCCCCTTCACCTTGAAATCGATGGCAGGCGTAGCAACTTCCGGCTCCGAACATCTTCCGCCCATTTTTGAAGTTGCGTTTGCCGGGTACGCCCTTCGCCAAGGTGCCATGGAAATCAGACATCGCCCACTCTTTGACAAAGCTCCGAGGTTCGATCGTGAACTGTAGTGGATTCCGTTTTGGCGGTGTCTCAATGATGGCAGTGAGTGCGGGAGTTTTGTCTGCGGCGGGAATCGAGGCGATCGCTTGCAACTTGCAATCTTTCAAGTAATTCGCGAGCCTGGCGCCACCGTAATAGCCACCCGCCAGCACAAACCAACGGAAGTAGTTTTCACGTAACTCAGGGGTCCAGCCCTCTTTGAGGTGCCTAAGGTTCATTGCGTACGTGATTTGTTCCTCTTGTCCAGAAGCCTCGTTCAACAGTGCCATTCCTTTTGCTGCAGCTGACGGCGCCTGCAGGAATTGCATCATAGCCGAGAGGTCGCGATTTTCAGGCGGTGTTTGAGCGGGATAAATCTCGTCAATCCAATTGATCAAGCGAGTGCGAGCCTCGGCGGCCGGCATGCCACCTCGGGTGAGGCTGAGGGTCAGTGCCCGTAACACATCGAGTCGCAACTGATGCTCGCTGATGGATGCATAGTCCAAGTGCATCACTTGATTTTGGATCGAGCTTGCCACTCTTGTAGATTGATTCGCGTCGGCGTCTGCAGAAGCTGTCCGAGACCAAGCAATCATGGCAGCGGTTTTGATCCACAGGTTGTCTTCCGTTCTAATGCGGGTGGACCATGCCTCGGTAGGTTGTTGTTCTAAGGCGACGCGGGCAGCGTGGCGGATGCCGCGATCCGCTGAACCGAGGTTCTGCCAGATGTCATTCAATTGCTCGGGCGACGCTGTTGCAACATCCCGTTGTGCAAATTTCTCAAGGGCACGGCGTTGATTACGTTCAGCCTGACCAGTGGTGTTTGCTTCAACTGGCTCTGTCGATTCTTCGCCGCGGTAGGTCACGCGGTGCAGTCCTGATTGAACACGTCGACCCCCGGTGGCGAAGTACATCGCGCCATCGTTCGGATTGATCAAAATGTCGGTCAACGGTAAGGGTTGAGCGTAGGCGAATTCTTCGAAAGTTCCGGTGTAGGTCGATCCCTTGGGTTCGAGATGGATGGCGTAGAGTTTGCCGTAGGACCAGTCACACGCGAATAAGGCTTGTTGATATTTGGCGGGAAACTTAGCGCCGTATCCAAATACGACACCGGTCGGTGACCCGATACCAATATCGACAGCCGCGCCGAAGGTGTCGGTACACGTGTCCATGAACTTTCCTGATCCGGTTCGCCATCCGTAATCCGCACCGTCGATGACGTGATTGATCCGAGTCGGTCGATACCACGGAGTATTGAGGTCCCACTCCATATCGGCGTCATAGGTGAAAAGTTCACCCTGCTGATTCAGTGCGGCATCGAACTGATTCCGAAAACCGGTGGCGATGATTTCGTAATTGCTGCCGTCCGGATCCATTCGGCCGATATGGCCGCGTGGTGCTGTAACGCCGGCCATGAAATGTTGAATCGACGGAAACAATTGGTCCTCGCCCCACAGTTCTGGTACGCGGGAATGGGCATATTCAGGCAGCGGTGTCGTGTTACCCGCCACAACGTAAAGGTGCTTTTTGTCCGGACTGATGATCAATGAATGCGGTCCATGTTCGCCGCGTGCATTCAGAGCCAATACGTGTTCTAGTTTGTCGAACTGGTCGTCGCCATCCGTATCGGTCAATCGAAAGACGCCTTGTTTTTCATTGAATTTGGTTCGTTCATTGACCACGACATACAGGCTGTCGAAAGCGTAAAGCAATCCATGGGCGCCGCCAATTTGCAGCAGCGATGCCTCTTTGTCAGTTGGTTTGCTCTCACCCCGGACAGCGGGTGCGTAGGTGAGTGGTTCGATGTCTTTGGCGTCCAGCTCTTGCCCTGCCGGCGGAACGTCAAAACGATAGAGTCCACCATATTGGTCACCCACGATCATTCTGCCGCGATTATCAAAACACATGGCCACCCACGAACCCTGTTGGTCTTTGGGGACAACGTAGAGTTTTTCGACATTGAAGCCTGCTGGCAGCTTGATCGCGCCTTCAGCTTTGGCGGAGGTGTCGTTGTCAGAAGGCGTTGCTTTCTTATTGCTTTTGATTGCCGCGTTGATCGCAGCCTTCGCTGCTTTGCCTTTCAGGTTGCACAGGCGAATGTCTTTGAATTCAACTGTCATTGGGGCGCCAGCATGAAGTTGCAGCGCGAGGATTCCCTTTCGCTTCGCTTCTGGATGGTTGTCAGTCAGGTCCATCGTCGTGATGCCATTGACTTGATGGATCTGTCGATTGCCCACTGCGATAATCGTCAGTTCATTCCATTGAGAATCGACCAGCTTTTGATCTTTGTCGCCAACCTCTCCCACGACCTGGGGTTTGCCATTCGGGCCCACCTTCACTTGCTGAAATCGCTTTGCGACGATGCCCCGCCACTTTTCTGCGTATAGCATGCCGAAGAATTCGGGTTTGGGGTGTAAATCTGCCTGGTAACCTTTGACGACAAAGTCTTGCGGGTCGCCGACGGTTTCGCTGCGATACTGAACACCAGAATTGTTGCCTGAAAAGCGGACTTTCGTTTTGAAGATAAAGTTGCCAACCTCACCTCCTTGCCAGATGAGGAATGTGTTTCCTTTGGTTGGTTTTTCCTTGGTTGTCTGGCCAAAGATTGCTCCATCTTTTACCGTCCACAATTCTGTATTACCGGCCCAGCCGGTCAGATCTTTGCCATTGAAAAGTGATTGGAAGTCTTGGGCGTTCGCAGTCGCCACGAAAAACGTTAAGAGGAACAGGGTGGAGAAAAACTTGATCGATCTGGCCATGTCAAAGTGATGTAGAGAGGGGTAGTTGAGTTGGACGGTTAATCGTCATTCCATGAAATGGATGAAAGTGACGAAGAGGATAGCTGAGGTGCGCGATGGCTATGGAGAGTGGTTCACTCGCTCACATTTCGGGCTGGTCACCGTTGACGTTCACTGACTTGTGATTCGGTTTGCCAGAAAGCATCCAGGCCAGCATTCTAGTCGTTTGGCTGGATGGGGTTGGACTGGTGGTCTTCCGAGGGGCGATGTGTCAGCCGGCTTACTTGAGCTCATTTTTGAACTGTTTGGTGAGGAATGTGTCAAAGGCGTTAATTGTCGCATCAAACCACTGTTCATAATTCCAAAAGGGGTGGGGGCCGTCTTCCATCAAAACGAATTCGTGCGAGATGCCGAGGTCAGCCATCTTTTTCCACGTTTCGGTGTAACGAATACGAGGGTTGTCGAGTTCGCCATCGATGAACAGGCTCGGGGGCATTGACGTGCCGAGGTGCGTGTTCGGAGATGCCTTGATGTAGGCTTCACGTCGTGTTGATGGTGGTCCACCGAGAAACTGAATGATTGGGTGAACCTGCCCACGCTCTTCGCTGAGCTTGATGTTTCGTTGAGTTGACTCACTCAGTAAATCCATTGAACCACACATCACGATCAAGGCCTGCACCTCGGACGAAACATTGGATTCACGTCCCTCAAATTCCTGCATACCATTCGTTGCCGCGACTAATCCGGCAAGATGTCCGCCGGCCGATCCGCCCGTCACCGCGATTTTGTCGGGATCACCTTTGAGAGACTTTGCGTGAGAACGGGCCCATCGAATTGCGGCTTTACAATCATGCAGCGCTGCGGGGAACGGTGCTTCTCGCGAAAGCCGATAGTTGGGAACCACGGTGACATATCCGCGTTGGGCGATCGCCTGAGCTAATGGCGTCATGTGCCCAGGCCGACCATTGATCCAGCCACCTCCAAAATAGATCACCAGGATTGGCAGCTTGGTATTGGGTGCGACGTTTTTTGGGCGGTAAGTATCCAGGGTGAGTCGACGCTTTTTCTGATCATCGACATA
>JARGNK010000291.1 GCA_029213145.1 Rubripirellula sp.
GGCCCCGTTTGAAGGGGGGCCCCGTTTGAAGGGGGGGCCCGTTTGAAGGGGGGGCCCGTTTGAAGGGGGGGCCCGTCAACAAGCCATTTCCTAGGGACGCAAGATGTCCGTGACTTCTCCACCTTGCTGCATGCCTTCGGTCTGGCGTCGATAAATATCCGAAATATCAGTCGGCAGCCTTGAGAAGTTGATGCCGTTGGCCGATTCAGGCGGGAAATCAGACGCTTTCGCTGCTGAACCGAGTGGGGTCGTCAACGTGTCGTCGAGCGTACGGAGGTAGTTTTGTAATTTCCAAGCCGGAATCACGGTCAGACCAAGTTCCGCCGCCTTCGCCTTGACTGACCCCATCGCCGCGACTTGTCGGGCCTGAGCATCCGTCATTTCACTGCCGGGCGGGATCAGCGGTTCACCGACAACAAGGAAGCGAATACTGGCATCCAGATTTCCGGTCACCACTCCGCTGGCAGTAATCTCGGCGGCGACTTCTGCTCCTGCCGCTTCAATTTGTCCCTTGATCGCGTCGTTGTCCGCTCGACTGTCACCGTCAACATCAATGTCACCGGCCAGGGCAATTTTGACCACACGGCCCGGAGCCCAGAATGGCGAATAAACTTTGTCACCTGGGATGATTGGATTACGAATCTCAGGTCGTGCCACAACGCGTGCCTGAGCAAGGTGTGGTCCCAGGATCGAAGTGACTTGGATTGTCGCCTTCACCTTTGCATCCTGGAGACGAGTTTCATCTCCATCAATCACGCCGAAGGTTACCCCCGGTCGCAATTCGTCCGCAGAACCGAGATTAATGTTCGTGATGTTACCGCCACGGATCACATAACGAATCTCACCTTGAGTGGTTTCAAACTTGTCCGCTCGATATCGGTTGAGTTCAAGCTTTTGGGTATCAATCGTTCCCTGAAGTTGGCGTGCTCTTTGACTCAGACGGTTCGTTTCGTCGGTTGCCTTTGTTCGGAACTGATTGAATTCCAAAACGGTTTTGGCCAACTGGTCTCGCGTGTCTTCCTTGTCCTTGTTCATCTTGTCGCGATCATTCTTGAAGTCCTCCTCCATTTTGACCATTTTTTTGTCCAACTCATCGCGTGCTGTTTCAGCCGCTTCCTGCTGCTTGCGTGCGACCAAGACATCGGCATCAGCATCATTCCGAATCTTGGTTGCTTCCTCTCGAGCAGTCCGATACTGAACATTCCGATCGCGAATCGCATTGACCAAATACTCCGGAAGAGCAGGATAGTTCTGATTTTGAGCTTCGACGTCGGAGCCAAAGTAGGACATGTCCTTGGTGAACTGCTCCTCGATCGCCTGCATCTCTGGATCGCTACTGGTGTTCTGTTTCATCTCGTCGATTTCAGCCTGGGTGAAGCCACCCACACCGAGCATCGCCTTCATCCGAGACGCCTGCGTCTCCAATGTCCGCAGGTTACCTTGGACGGTTTGGTACTGAGCCTTTGCTGCAGTTGCCTCCTGTGACTGCGTGTTGGACGACTGCCACAGGAAGAAGTTAAGAGCGAGCGAGAGGACCAGGAAAATCAAGCTGGCAATCAAGCTGCCGCGAATGACGGAATCGTCGCGTGCCACCATGGTTCAAATTCTGGGGGTGGAGGAGCAAACAGAGTGAAGAGAGGACTTGGCCAGCCTTCTGGGAGAGGCGATGGGCCGTCCCAATAGACTATTCACTGAGATCGTGAATTCTACTAGCGAACGAACATAAAAGAGTTACCTGCGGTCTATTTCTCCGACTTTTGACGGTTATCGCCGTTTTCCGTCCAAGATTGCCCCGTTTTTGTCCCACGACGCAGGCCGATCACGCGGAAAAAAACGCCGCGGCTCCGATAAAACGGGCTGGAATCGGAGAAAAAAGGCCCCGAGCCGTCCTGAATTGAGCTAGCAGGCAGCAAGATCTGGCCCTGTGCAACGAAAACAAGAAAAGCGGGAATGAAGCAGGAAACCTCAGAAAACAAACGACTTCCTGCTGCTACCGACTCCTTTAGCTGGTCTTTATTCGGTCTTCGCACCTGATGTTTTCCGGAAATCACTGTTTCTGCGTCGCATACACGCTTCCCGCCAGAGGCCCGTTACCGGGTTTCTCGCGGAGCACTGCCCCCCGGCGGCTAGACCATTCCCCCGGTGGCTAGACCATTCACCCCGGTGGCTAGACCATTCACCCCGACGGCTAGACCATTCACCCCGACGGCTAGACTATTCACCCACGTCTGATGCGAAGTTCCGGCAAAGGGTTGTGAAATCCGTCCCACCCTCCTGCAGAAGGGCAGATAGAGAAGGACGCGTCCCGAAGGTTTTTCCGACTCGGGCAGAATCCGGAAGAGACCCAATGGAAACTTCGGAAGAGTGAATATAATGCGGCAAATGGTTGGCAAGCCGGGCTGCGGAAAGACATTCCTCTTGCCAACATGCGAAACTTTGATAGGTGTCCTTGGTTACTACCAATAGCAGAGGACCTCCTCCCTCCATCTCTAAGACCCACTCGAACACTCTCCCGAAACGCCATGCGAAATCGCCGCCTCAACCAAAACGTCCGTTCCAGAAAACCGCGAAACGCTGGCTTCACGCTGCTTGAACTTTTGTTGGTACTGGCAATCTTGGTCGTGATTGGCGGCATCGTTACGGTCAACATTGGTGGTGCCCAAACCGAAGCCAAGATCAACGCCACGAAAGCCCAATTGAATGGGCTAAAAAGCAATATTACGCAGTTCCAGATCCGCATGAATGGCTTGCCCGAGTCGCTGGAAGCGTTGCGAGATGGACCGAGCGACTCCGCAAAGAAAGCGAAGTGGGTCGCCCCCATCATCAACGAAATTCCGACCGATGCTTGGGAAAATCAATTGGTGTACTCGGTCAACGGCAACACCTACGAGATCCGCAGTGGCGGGGTCGATGGTCAAGTCAACACCGACGACGACATCATCGTTGAAGGCAGCTGAGCGAAAACGTGACGGAACGCGGGTGGGAAGTCAGTGGAGATTTCGCTCCGGCCAATGGAGTGGATTCCTGATCAAGTTAACTAAACGCTTCCTACCCTTGTTTGGTTCGTGCCCGTGTCACGCCGCTCTGCATTCACCCTTCTCGAACTGCTGCTAACAATCTCTTTGTTGGCCGCGATCGCTGCGATAGCACTCCCGCAGGCGGGCATGCTACTGGGCGATCGTCGCTTGGTCCGGGCCGGAGATCAACTTCGTGCGGAGATGACCAGTCTGCGTGTTGACGCGATGCGGGAAGGTCGTGTGATGATGCTAGATGGGATGATCGAGGGAAACACGGTCCGAATCAAACCCTTCTACTCAATCGCTGATTCCACCGAAGCAATCGACCAGACGGGCTCCCAACAGAGTTTGTTGACCGGTGCGACGCAAGGCGTCATGACCACGCTCGAAGTCGATGAAGAGGCGGATGAAACAATCGAATTGCCAGAGGGAATTTCGATCATGGCGATCGGTGTTGCATCGGCGGCGCGATCCATGGAAATCGAGCAGCTGAATCAAGCAGACCAGGGACAGGGTTGGAGCCGGCCAGTCCTGTTTTATCCAGACGGATCAACGAGCACCGCCGCCATCACCTTGACCGATGAAACGTACGGCAAAGTCGTCGTCCAGATTCGCGGAATTACCGGGGATGTCACTGTCAGCGAGGTGCTGGCACCATGAGAGTCTCATCAAGACCGGGGTTTTCTCTGCTCGAAATTTTGTTGGCGTTGGCAATCCTCGGTGGATCCCTAGCGATCCTCAGCTCAATTGCTGATACCGGGGTATCTTCGGCACGCGAGGCAAGGGATCTGTCGGTCGCACGTCTGCTTTGCCAAGCCAAGCTGTCCGAGGTGCTACTCGATTCGCAAGCAAATTTGGTCGCACCAGTCCCGGTCCCGTTGAGTCCTCTTGAATCGTTTGACTCCGAATCCTTAACACCTTTTTCCTACAGTGTTGAAGTTCAACCGGGGCAGCTCGATGGCTTACTTGTCATTCGCGTGCTCGTTGTCGCGGACAATCCCGACGGTGGACCACCCATCGCACAGTACTCACTCGTTCGCTGGATGATCGACCCCGCCCTAGGACTCGAACAAGCAGAAGCCGAGGAAGAAGCAGCACAGGAAGAAGCGGCCGCGGGAGAAACTACGTAATGCGTCGAAGGCTCCAAATATCCGCGTTTACCTTGCTGGAATTATTGCTGACCCTTTCCATGTCTGTCGTGTTGATGGCATTGGTTGGTGGGGCGATGCAGTTTTATGCCCGTGACATGAACGTGCGTGACTTAGACATCCGTCAAACCCAATTGGCGGCAGCGGTCATGCAGATGCTTGAAGACGACTTGAGAGCCACCCTGCATACCGAACCCGTCGATACGGCGCCACTGGCCGAACTGTTGGCCGCGACCGCGTCAGTCACCGGTGGCGAGGAGGCGCCCACGGGCGATGCATCAGCGGAAGATCTGGCAGCGGCTGGAATTGCAGATGAGCCTGAAACAGTCATCACTGACACAACCGAAACACTCGACTTGCAATCTGGGGTCGCGGTGCTCGAAACGCCTGGATTGATCGGTAACCAATATCAAATTCAACTCGACCTGAGCCGCTTGCCACGTTTGGAAGAATACGTCGCTTTGCTCGACGGATCGAACACCGAGATCGATGATGTACCCAGCGATATCAAAACCGTCGCTTACTTCGTCCAACAGGCGGACACGCTCGGTGGTGTTCAAGATCCTCTTCAACAGCTGTTAACGGACGATACCACGCTCGCCGACACGCAACCTGCCGGCGGGCTGGTGCGACGCTCGCTCGATCGCGCCGCGACCGCATACGCGTCCACCAACGGTAATTTGATAACCTTGAATCAAACCGGCGAACTGCTCGCACCGGAGATCCAAGGAATTGAGTTTCAGTATTGGGATGGCCTGACTTGGCAGCTCGAATGGAGCAGTGATGACTACGGCGAATTGCCTCTCGCGATTCAAATCACGCTGTACATGGCTGATCCTCGTGTCGAAGCCACCAGCACCACGACCAGCGAGACGCTGCGAACTTTCAAACACATCGTTCGCTTGCCAATGGCAAAGATGATCGAGGAAGAGGAAGAAGAATTGTCGGAGGCAGGAATATGATCTCGACCATGCGACGACAACGGCCTGGCATCTTTTTGGTTTTGGTATTGATCGTGATCACAGTCGCGACGATGGCCGTTTATTCGTTTACCGAATTGATGCTCGCCTATGACGATTCGGCT
>JARGNK010000292.1 GCA_029213145.1 Rubripirellula sp.
CCACGAGTTCGATCTTTTATTGTCTCGCAACGTGTTGCTGATACCGACCTTCTGGCCGGAACCCAGTTTTCAGGCTGGCGATTGATCAGTGAAGGATCATCCAACCCGATGTCACTTCGCGACCCAACTGGTCTACTGCGACGCATTCCAATGGAAGGGATCGTCGATGATATGGACAAGAAAGCACAAATCAGTGGCGGCATGATGGTCGTGGTGATGCCGAAGGGTCTGATCGGCCTGAATCTGCATCACATCGTTCGCGGTGATGGCGAGGTCCGAATGTGGCGGCGAGGACTTAGCGGTGACAGTGAACCAGTCGCCAAACGCCGCAGCT
Organism: Rubripirellula sp.; assembly: GCA_029213145.1. Taxonomy (GTDB): domain Bacteria; phylum Planctomycetota; class Planctomycetia; order Pirellulales; family Pirellulaceae; genus Rubripirellula. The sequence goes on from JARGNK010000292.1 coordinate 335, forward strand.
CCATTACTCCCTTTGATGACCAGGTTGTTCGGTACTCAATTGCGAATGCCGCAGCCTCAAGCGTGATCCCCGAATTCAAGTTGGGTCCAATCATGGGCGACCGCGTGTTGCTGCTGCAGGGCGGCGACCTGCTGGCGATCGATGCATTGACAGCTGATACGATCTGGCGAAATTCGACCGCTCCCAAGAGTGGCAGTGTCTTGTGTGACGGAAAACGGGTCGCCGTTGTTTCCGATGCGACTAATGAAGTTCAATTTTTTGACTTGCTGGACGGGCGAAAGCTCGGCACGAAGCCTTGGCAACACGGCACCGTCTGGGCAGGGCTAGGCGAACACGTCCTGTCCTACCAAGAACAGGATGAAAAACGTCTGTTCACGCTGAAACTCGTTGACCCGTTCAGCGAAGAAATTGTTCTGACTCACGACGGATACAGCGCCAACCGCTCGAACGTCGAAGCCAAGTTACCGAGCGGTTATGGACGAGTTATCGGTGGGCGTTACATGGTTCACCTTGGCAATGATGGCCAAGCCGTCATCTGGGATATCGTGGACGGGAAAGAAATTGGAACCCCCAAGTTACCCGCGTACGAAGATCTGCAAGAGCTTCGCTTGATGCTGATGGATGATCTGTTACTTGTGCTCCCCAAGCGACGCGCCGTGGTAACAGAAAAAACGGACGAACGATTGCAGACAAGCGATGGCTCGTTTCACAAACCGACCCACGGCGTCTTTGCGATTTCGCTGCAAGATGGTTCGGTGCGATGGAGCCGGGAGTTCGAGCGGCCTTGGGGCTGCACGCTGACCCAGCCAGCCGAGTCACCAATGCTGATTTTGGCCAGGAGCCCATTCACTTTCTCGACCGCCAGTCGACGCAAATCTCTCGATGTGCTGGCGTTGGATATTCGCGATGGAAGCGACCTGGCCCTGCGTGAGGGCAAGCCGATCTCAAGTAGCAACAACTCGTTGGAAACCCGACAGACGGTCCAACCGGGGTTGTCGAGGGTGATCGCTCAGATCGGAACTGAATTACTGACCTTTAGCTTCGGCAAGGATGCGGATCAGGAACAGAAGAACGTAGGTCCTGGAGTGGAAGCAGAAAAAGCAAAACCGTAGAGGTCAGGCTCGGTATCGTGTCCCTCAATTCAGCAAGTCAATCGAATCGGCCATGCAGCATCCAACGGTATCGGCCGCGTGAATTCGGGGCATCGAGATTTCGAAAAACCCACCACCAGCATCCCCGGTCCGTTTCGATGCGATAGTAATCGCGACGGACGGTGGGACCTTTCCACCATCCCGTTTCAATTCTTTCCGGTCCCCAATGTCGGGTCACCGTGTGAACCACGCCCGCGAGCCGAATTCGCTGGGGTAGCTGTTGAGTCGTCACGATTTTCCGAAACGAACCTTCGTGCCAAGCGACCGAAAGTGGAACAGGATCGGCAAACAAGCAGAGCGGACGCCGCATTGCATCATCCGGTGACGGCAAATGGATCGCGTGGTCACGAATCGAATCAGATTGCCTGGCAGCAGTTCGCAACTCAGCAGAATTTGAAGATGAAATCGGCTGATGCGGAAAAGTGGACTGAGCATGGCGTGAGCGCTTGGATCGTTTTCTTGCATTGCCAGCCATTGGCCGCATTCGATAAGCATTTTCGGGAAGCGGGTCATCTTGCAAATCAACTCGCGTAACCGAATCACGCCCCAATCGCCCACTCAGAGAATCAACCAAGCGGCTGATTGCCGATCCACTCAAATTCGCAGCTGAAGAATCGGTTTCGAACAAAGCTGTTTGAGCGGTGCGAAGCGAATCGGATAAGGGCACCTCGATGGTCACCCGTTTCACATCTGACGTCAGTCGTTTATTTTCTAGGTGATGAAGGATCAGGCTTGTAAGATGTTCTTCATCGACAGTTGGTGCAAATAAACCGACTTCAAAGAACAGTGACGGGGGGACCGCCAGGTCCAGGCGGCAGGTCATGCGTATTGCCCCACGTTGACGTGCTGCTAACCCCGTCCTGATCTTTTTTACCAGACGGTGAATCCGGTCGGCCAAGATGTCTTGATCGCTCGTTGGGTATTCGAGTTCCCAAGTCTCCCGATCTTCTGCGGGTGCGGTTTCCACAGCCAACGGCTCTTGTTGGCCATCAAGCGCCTGCTCAATCCGCCGTACCAGGCCGCGTCCCAGACGGGCGGCCAATCCATTTCGCGGCAATTCCAGTAACTCCCCTATTCGCGTGACTCCTAATCGAGCCAAGGTTGCAGCAGTCGGTGCATCGAGCCGCAATGATTCAACCGGGAGTGGTTCTAACATTCCCCGTGTCGCCTGACTCGGAATGATCCACTGCCCAGGACCGATTGCCGCTTCGGTTGAACCAAAATGAGCCAACGCCCAAGCGGCACCTAGCGAATCAGCAATTGCGATTCGACCATGCAAACCGAGGCGTTGCAGCAATTGGCAAGCCGCTTGCAGTACACCTGATTCACTGCCAAACAGGTGCGTCACACCACCAATTTCACCGATCAATGACTCACATTGGTGCCGTGGACAACCTGCCCATGGTTTTTTGTCCAGCGTTTCAGTTTCCACCAATGGAGTAATTTGCTGTTGAACTTTCCAAGCGATTTGCCGCAGCGCTCGGTCATCAGCATCGATATCGTGGGGCAGCAGGCGTGGCTTCACTCGCCCACTTTGCACCAACTCAGAGGCCTGGGCGATCGGCATCGCAATGTTGACTCCGGCAGCACGAGCTTGGTGACAGCAAGCAGCGACCAAGCGGCCACGCCGTGGGTCCTCACGCCATAACACGACCGGCGAATCGATTGCTTCAGAAGGGGCACAGTTGACTTCAGGCTCGGCGGCGATGGATCGCTCGGCTTGAACTCTTTGGATGGGCCAATTCGGCAGCCAAAGGCAAAATAGTCGTGTCATCGCTCGCAGTTCCACTTGAAGGTAACGTGATTGATTGAAGTCGGGCCCTATCATCCAGTCGCACCCAAGCCTGTTGCCCAACCTTTCCACCACGGCATCGATCCAGCGTGATCTGCATCACGCGATCGCCGCCACCTGGAAGATCACAGTGGTCGGTATCCGACACCAACGGTGCCACCTGAAAGCGAACCTCGGCAAAGCTGGGGCGGCCCCGAACGGCGGCGGGACGCACGAATAATCCCGGAGTTCCACCCTTTTCGGCTGCCAATTGAAAACGTCGGGCATCCCGATCATCCAAACCGGCTCCGATTTCCGCCCAGACGGCTGCCACTGAACGACAACGCAACGCTTGGTCGACCGCCCAAACGAGATCCGCGTGTTGTTTGGGGCGGACCCAAATCAATCTCTCCATCGGCACCCCCAATGCCTTACCAGCAGGTGGATAGAAACCTGCTCGCCTGCCGCTGGCCGGACCGCTGACCACCACCAAGGGGCCACCACTTGATTCAGCCTGTGACAATCGCATCGCCGCAGTAAGCAATGACAAAGTCGATGCACCGCAACCTTCGCCCTCCGCCACCCACTCGGTAATTGCGTCACACCGCAAACCACCTCGTGGTAACCAATCATCAATCTGCTGGCATCCGGTCGAAAGTGTCTCGTTCGAAACCGAAACAGAACCGTTTTTCTGTTCCAGTTGGGCTCGAAGCTGCTGCAGTGTCTCCGCTCGGCTCATCGCTCCTGGGGTGGGACACTCACCAGGCAAGCTGGCAGACGGGACACTGGCAGACGGGACACTGGCAGACGGGGATTTGGCAGACGGGGATTTGGCAGAAGGCAACCGCACAGACGTCTTCATTGACGGAGGGCCAGTTGACGGAAGGCCAGTTGGCGGAGGACCAGTGATATGACGAGAAACCGACGCACTCGGAATCGGTTCTGCCACGATTGCCTGGGCAGAAGCCCCCAGCTTTCTGCCCCGGCTAGCCGGCAGTGGTTGTGCCTCAAGAAAATCGAATGTTTGCTGGTTCGCCACGCTTCCACCTTTCCCTGGCCAATTTTCTTACCGCGAACACCTTGCCGTTTGCTTCGTGGGCGTGTGGTAAGTTTCATTGGGACGAAGCCAATGCTATCATTGGAATGAACTTATGTACAGTAATCTAATTCGGCTTTTCATGGAGCGGAAATGCAGAAAATCCGCTGGCTACTGCTGATCCTCGCGATCCTGGTGGCACTGGCAGTGACGCTCCAGAACAACGATGCGGTGCCGGTCCGCTTACTGTGGATTGAACGCAATATGTCCCTGTCGATCCTGGTAGCATCGACGACCGCAATTGGATTCCTGGCGGGGGCCCTGACGACCGCGTTGATGCTGGTACGTCGCGGCCCAACCAAACGGGATGCCGATAAAAACCGGGATACCAACAAAAAACCGGGTGAATCGCCCCACCAAACCGAACCGGAATAGTCTTCCCTAACGCTCGGCAGCCAGATTGACCTGCAGATCACGACATCACACCCCATCGCGGGGAAACGATCACAGGGGCAGGATTCAGTGATTGGCAGCCACGGGTAACCATGCGTTTAGGTACTCACTGCTGGCAGGCTGCTTGCAGACAGGCTGGTTGCCGGCGTGCTGGCAGTGGACAAGCGAGCGGCGGATAAGCGAGCGGCGGACAAGCGAGCGGCGCGACGAGCCCGACGCTTCGCCACCAACTCATATCGCAGCAGTACCAATCGAGCCAAATCGCCCATGTGATGCAGCCCACCCTCTTGTTTGCTGGGGACCTGAGCGGATGCCGATTCAGCAACGACAGGCTCTGTACGGGGGGCGACCGGTGAGGCAGCGACAGAAAATGAAGTCTGACTGGCAGGAGCGTCGAAAAGCAGCATTTGAGTCATCGGATTGTTTCCAACAAGGAACCATTGGTGAGTGATGCC
>JARGNK010000293.1 GCA_029213145.1 Rubripirellula sp.
GCGTCCCTACACGGCGTCCCTACACGGCGTCCCTACACGGCGTCCCTACACGGCGAAAAACTTTCGGATCGACGGCTCGCCAGATCAACCACGATTCTCGATCGAATCCCGTTGGCCTATCCTGGCTACCGTCAAAAGACCAAGCCCCGCGGGCCACTGGCTCGCCTAACCTTGATTGCTACCCCGATGAATGAAATCAATATTGCGGTGTTGGTACATTTCGCACTGACATTTTTGGTCATCCTTCGCATCATGCTCCGCCCTCATCGTGAACCCGCCTCGCGAATTGCTTGGATCGTCGTCGTCGCCAGCGCTCCAGGATTTGGAATCCTGATGTATTTACTGCTGGGTGAAACCAACATTGGGTTCCGTCGTGTCGAACGGATGCGGAAGGTCTTGGACCAACTGCCCAAGGATGGCCTGCCCGATGATGACCGTGCTAGTGTGCGGCATGAGTCTCGTCACTTATTCGATGTTGCTAAATCAATCAGCGGTTTCTCGGCTGCGGGAGGCAACTCTGCACAATTGATGGCCGATTCCAACGCAACGATCGATTCGATGGTGGCAGATATCGATGCAGCCCAACGACACGTCCATTTGTTTTTTTACATTTGGCTTTCGGATAATAACGGCTGCAAAATAATGGAGGCCCTTAAACGGGCAGCGGCGCGTGGAGTGAAATGCAGAGCAATGGCAGATTCACTCGGTTCCCGGGCACTGATCAAATCACCACACTGGAAAGCAATGCGCGACGCGGGCGTTCACGTCGCCGAGGCATTACCGATCCCGAATTTGCTGCTCACACTTTTTGCTCGGATCGACCTTCGCAACCACCGTAAGATCCTAGTGATCGATGGTCGAATCACCTACTGCGGTAGCCAAAACTGCGCAGACCCAGAATTTCGCGTCAAACCAAAATATGCACCATGGGTCGATGCCGTCACACGCTGGGAAGGCCCCATCGCGAGGCAGAACCAGTTTCTGTTTGCCAGTGACTGGATGGCCAATGTTGATGAAAACATCGACGACGTTCTCCGAGAACCGCTACCTGAGCCGACAGGAAATGTAACTGCATCTGTTGTCGCATCAGGCCCCACCGCCCGCTTTTCAGCCATGCCAGAGATGTTCGAGTCGCTGATTGATGCGGCCCGCCATGAATTGATCATCTCAACGCCCTACTATGTTCCCAATGAATCGCTGCAAGGCTCTCTGTGTGCGGCGGCCTATCGAGGCGTGGAAACCACCATTATCTTCCCCGCCAGAAATGACTCCTGGATCGTTGGAGCCGCCAGTCACAGTTACTATGCCGACCTGCTGGCTGCGGGAGTGAAAATCCATGAATACGTCGGCGGCCTGCTGCACACAAAATCATTGACGATTGATGGCGAAGTCGCGTTGATCGGATCGGCCAACATGGATCGTCGCAGTTTTGACCTGAATTACGAAAACAACATTCTGGTAGCCAACACCGAAGTCACCAAACAATTGCGTACTCGGCAGCAACAATATTTGGCAAGCTCGAATCCGGTCACAGAGGACGAGGTTGCCGCCTGGCCCATCCGGCGGCGGTTGTTTAACAACACGATCGCAACACTTGGACCGGTCCTGTAAACCGGACGATCGAACCGGTGCTGCAAACCGGATATCTCGCCACAAGCCGCTGCGATGCAGTTCGCCATTAGCGACGCGGTTTCGTTGGATAGAGAGTGACAGGATTCTCAACTTTCCCTGGCGGCCGGACGCCTGGGCCAGGGCGACCGCTGCCAATGTCTGCCATCATTTCCTTGGCTAACGCCTGCAATCTCGCGACCACTTCTGGATGTTGATCAGCCAGATTGGTTCTCTCGCCGATTTCTTTGTCAAGATTGTAAAGACGCGGTTCCGTTGTCTTGAGATCTTCTGGCCGTTCACGGATCCCCATCCCTAAACTCTGTGGCCGGATCGCCAACTTCCAGGGGCCACTGCGAACGGCGTGCAAGTCATTCCGGTGATAGTAGTACCATGCCCGATGAGGTGATTTCGTTGTTTCGCCCATCAGCAGTGGCGAAATGTCTTTACCATCAATCTTAATATCCGACCGGAGTTTACCACCGGCAAGTTTAACGAGCGTCGGCAAGATATCAGTGGTTCCCGCGATCGCATCGCTGACGCTTCCCGCTTTGACCTTTCCCGGCCACCAAGCGATGGTTGGCTCCCGAACGCCACCTTCAAGCGTTCCGCCTTTGCTGCCACGCAAAGGTCCCGAAACCCCTCCGGCCTTTCCTTTGGACGCCCAGGGACCATTGTCACTGGTAAAAATCACGAGCGTGTTTTCCTGCAAGTCATATTTCCGCAGTGCAGTAATCACTTGCCCAACGCTCCAATCCACTTCCGCCACCCAGTCTCCGTAGATGCCGTTGTCTGATTTCCCAACAAAATCCTGGTGTGGAAACAGCGGAATGTGCATCGCTGTATGAGGCAGATACAGAAAGAAAGGTTCGTCGCGATGCTGTTCGATAAACTCCACCGCCTCCTCGGTGTATTCTCGGGTCACTCGCCGCTGTTGTTCATCCGCAAGCAACTCGGCGACCTCCTCATCTCGAAGAAGTGGTGTGACACGTGGTCCGCCACTTAGCGTGGCGCGTTGCATGTCATTCGAGTAGGGAATCCCAAAGTAATGTTCAAAACCTTGCCGCGTAGGCAAGAAACTGGGCTGATCTCCGAGATGCCATTTGCCAATACAAGTGGTTGCGTACCCCGCCTCACGCAAATACTCAGCCACCGTAACCTCAGCAGGGTTCAAGCCTTTATCGCCAGCAGGAAAAAAAACACCGGGCACCGAAACACGCGGTGCGTAACAACCGGTCAGCAACTGCGCCCGTGAGGCCGAACAAACCGGAGCCGCGTAAAAACTGGTCAGCTTCATCCCCTCATCAGCCATCCGCTGTAAATTGGGAGTTTCGTTCAGCGTGGAACCAAACGGAGAGATATCACCGTAGCCCATATCGTCGATGAAAATCACAACAAAATTCGGCTTCGGGGCCGCCTGGCAAATCGCGGAAAACAACCCCGCAGCAGCAATCAATAACAAGCGTTGCATCAAAAGTGTTTCCCGTTTTCGAATGGGTAGTCATGGACACGAGCAACCGGGGCGGATCTCGATTTGTGAGCCGCCGACCGATCATTTTAAGTCGAAACGGTCAGATAGGTTTTTACTCGAGAGGAACGTCCAGACGCTTATCAGGCTGAGTTCCTAATCGCGATGCGAGACGGAATTTTTTTCGCTGCCCCGCTTTGCAACTGCAACATTTTGTCGGCAAATTCAGCGGTATCGACCGAGTCTCGCTATTTTGAACGCCAACTCGCATGTGAACAAAAGGCCACCACGCCAGTCGCCCTGAGGTCTTTTTGTAATGTCAGCCACAACCGACTAGGCAAAATAGGCCATCAGGGCCAAATCTACCTATTGAAGAGACGGTACGGCTTGCACAACCTGCAGCACAATGTAAAAAGGAGTTAGAGTTCGGCCGAAAAAGGAGCACGCCCAAGTCGAGGCGGCCCTAATTCCTGGAGTTCGCCGCCAAGTTAACAGGTGGGTCCTTTTTCGGACTGGTTCTATAAAGACTAGGTTTCATTGCTGAAATACCAACAACAACAAGAGAGTGAACATGAACGGTCTTCGTGGTTTTCTGATGGGCGGGATGGCACTTGCTATGCTCGCATTGACAACTTCAACGGCAGATGCGGGCTGCTTCGGTCTATTTGCAGCTTGCTGCTCGCCGCAGCCAGCTTGCTGTGAGCCGGAACCAGCTTGCTGTGAGCCGCAACCGGTTTGCTGCACACCACCTCCCCCAGTCGAAATGACTTGGTGCGTCACGGATCCCTGCAATCCTTGCTGCACCTACGAAGTAACAGCTTGCGTACCTGCTTGCTGTGCTGATTCAGCTCCTTGCATGACTGGCTGGCGAAGGGGCATTTTCGGCCGCAAGGTGTTGACCTACACCTTCGTCGGATGCGACCACTGCGTCGACGTTGTGATCACCAAATTCGGTCGCACGATCGTTCGTGACTGAGCTCAGCTTTCCAAGCTTTGAAAACCATCGCCCCCGATACCACTGGGTATCGGGGGTTTCTTTTTGCGCGCACTGATACAGCACAATCAAATCAGCTGAGATTAAACGTCCTGGTCGGTTACGCTAAATGTTCCGAATTAAACATGTTTCAAAAGACTGCTGCCCGGTGACTGAAGATGCATCTTAAAATTGCACGCATATGTGTCCCCACTGACTTTAGCGCCGCCGCAGATCATGCGGTGCATCACGCAGCTGCTTTGGCCCGTTCATTCGGTGCTGACCTGCATCTGTTGCACGTCCTTGAGCACGCGGGTCCGCTGGTCCATCATCCAGACTTCACCAGTGACGGCGAGATCGCAAGATCGTATTTCCATCAGCTTGAGAAAGCTGTTGTCGATGCCGATCAGCAACTCGATGCCGGCAGCAACGAATCTTCGCACGACGCCTCCCACCTCATTCGCTCACTCGAATCGGGCGCATTACAGCAATTTGAGTCGGTTCAAGAAGAGTGGTGGTCAGGCTTGAATCTCCATCGTGACATTCGTTACGGCCATGCAGTGAAAGAGATCCAGTAATACGTCGATGTCCACAACCTTGACCTGGTCGTGATGGGAACGCATGGACACAGCCAGTTGGCTTCGGTGCTGCTCGGCAGTGTGACCGAACGCACGGTGCGAACCTGCACTTGCCCAGTGACCGTCGTCCGGCACCCAGAACACGACTACACTCTCGTTGATTAAGATCAGCCCGGCTTACCACGCGACGGTTTGCAAGTTCGGCGATCACTGGCCAGTAGCAAGCTTCAAATCGGGAAAATCGCACATTGAATGAATTAACACCAAGAGCTGTAATTCTGGGGCTGATTCTATCCATCGTCATGGGTGCAGCGAACGTCTATGTCGGACTCTACGCCGGCATGACCGTTTCCGCCTCCATTCCAGCTGCCGTCATGGCGATGCTGATGTTTCGCCTACTGTTTCGACACTCGTCGATTCTGGAAGTGAATCAAGTCCAAACATGCGCTTCAGCAGGTGAATCCTTAGCGGCCGGCATTATCTTCACGATGCCCGCCCTAATTTTAATCGGCCATTGGGAAACGTTTGATTATTTGACCGTGACACTCGTCGCCTTCTCCGGTGG
>JARGNK010000294.1 GCA_029213145.1 Rubripirellula sp.
TAGTAACTCTTTAATAGGACTCGGCGATTTGATCGCGGTTGAGCAGCAAAGCTGTCACATCCGATTAATGCGCCGGTTTGAACCATGGTCTTAGCTACCGCACGTAAGTTGATCCGAATGGGACCTCGCGAGGTTGTGGGGCGTCTGTTGGTAGAGGCGGACATCGTTCGATTGAAATGGATGGCGGAACATCCAGAAAAAATTTGTAGCCAAATGGGGCTCGATTGTTCCCGAGTGTTCGACCGCTGCTTAGAGCTAGTCCCAGGGGCGTCGCAAGCGGAACTCCAACAGGCTTGCAAGGAATCTCCGAAGGCATTCTCGGAGGCTCGAGCATTTTCGGACGATGTGGGGAAACAGCTTCTTGATGGAAAGTTTGAGTTTTTGGGCAAAGCGATTCCCATATCGCCTCAAGTCGACTGGCATGCGGACCCTGTTTCAGGGTTTCGCTGGGGTGATGGGTTCTTCTCGACTGTTTCCTACAACAAAATTCCTGACCATGTTGATTTTAAATATGTCTGGGAATTAGGGCGTCACCAATACGTCGTCGAGATGGCTCGTGCATGGCAGCTGACCGGGAATCCCATCAATGCCAAGTTCGCCCGTGAGATGATTTTATCTTGGATCGATGGTAACCCATTTTGCAAAGGAATTCATTGGACAAGCGGTCTGGAAGTTGGTGTGCGCGGGATTTCCTGGGTTTGGGTGTTAGCACATCTCAATGAGTTTCGGGGGTGGCAGCCCGGTGACCAGGAAAAAATTGTTCAGTCGCTTGCGCAGCATGCTTATTACCTGGAGCATCATTTTTCTTACTACTCCAGTCCCTACAACCATATCATTGGTGAAGCGGCGGGGCTTTACATGCTGGCGACTGTTTTAGGCGATTGCCCATCGACCCGACGTTGGCGAGATAAGGCGGCGAGGGTGCTCAATCAATATGGTCCTCAGCAGTTTTATGAAGACGGCTTTTGTGTTGAGCAGGCGATGGGCTATCACTACTTCACTCTGGGATTTTTGCTGCTCGCAAAATTGGCAGATAAGATGCACCAAGACTCGAAGCTTGAGCTCGATGCTGCTATTTGCAACGCGTTCACGGCGGGAAAGCAATTCCAGCAACCTGATGGTTTATGGCCAGTGCTCGGAGATGTTGATTCCGCGATTTCAATTCCCGTACATGGTGATAAATACTGGGACTTTTCTTCACTTCATCTTGCCGCGGCGCTTGCTTTGAATGAAGACTCACTTGTTTGTACAGATTCCAAGGAAGGGCAACTCGACGCAGCATATTGGCTGTTCGGTTGCAAGGCGATTGGCTTAGGCAACAAACTTGATCGCGTAGCCCCAGTTCCTCGCTTGCTTGGTTCGTCTGGGTATTTCACGGCGACCGACGGCTCTGATTTTTTATTGTTTGATGCGGGGTCTGTTGCTGATGGTCTGCACCCCGATGGTATCGCGTCGGTCGCTCATGGACATTCTGATACTCTGCAGGTGATTTATCATTTTCGTGGTCAGCCTGTATTGATCGACAGTGGCATGCCAAACTACGCCGGGAATGAAACGCGAGCGACGTACTTCAGGTCATCGGCGGCCCACAACACGATTTCCATCGAAGACGCCCCGTTCGTGAAGGACGTTGGCACACTGGCGTGGTCGAACGAAGTCGCTTGTCCAACGCTCGATGCTTGGACTGGCAGCAATTTCTGGGCTGCTACAGGGACAGTGCGTTGGCCTCACTGCCGCGTGATCCGGTCCTTGTTTGCCATACCAAACAGAGGTTTATGGATTGCTGATTACATCGACTGCAGCCAAGCTTCCGCCGCCACTTGGTACTGGCAATTCCCGGACGAACTCGAGATGAAGATTCATGCCTCGAACACTGGAGTCCATGCAATGGGACGCGGTGGTATTGGTCTTCAAATGGTTGCCTCGCGTGAGCTATCCGGGGCAACGATGACGGTTTGCGATCCGGTGGGAACAGTAGGGTGGACAAGCCCTGGCTATGGCCGTTTAGTACCCAGTTGCCGACTGAGTGTGTGTGGACCATCGGCCGAACAGATACTCGTTCTAACCAGTATTGGAGGATCGCCAGCCGAGGTCGCTGTTGAAGTGAACGACACGCGATTGAGTTTCGGTGAGGGAGGTGATCAAGCGGCGGAGCTGAAAGCTTTTTCGATCGCAACAGATAACCCCGTTCGCTGGTTTGTTGATCAATCCTCTTTGACGGGCTGATACCCTGAAGATTCTTGTTTTGAGTGCCGCTTTTCCGTCATCTGCGGATCCGAGCCGAGGGATATTCGTCTTTCAGCGAGTGAAGGCGCTTGCGCAGTTGGCTGGTGTTGAAGTTCGGGTCGTTTCGCCGACGCCTTGGGTGCCACCGATTGGTGGTGGTCCTAAATTTGATCATTATCGAAAGCTCCCCAGTACTGAAGTGTTCGATGGGTTGCGTGTGGATCGACCTCGGTATCCGTTACCGCCGAAAATTGGTGGCTATATCCATCCACAACTGATGTACGGTCCACTTGCTGCGGCATTGCGTCGAATCCACCGCGATTTCCGATTCGAAATGATTGACTCACATTGGGTTTATCCAACAGGTGTTGCCGCAACACGTCTTGGCCAGAGATTCAACGTCCCTGTTTGTATGACCGGCAGAGGCGAAGATATGACCCGCTTCCCATCCCTACCACTCAAGGGGCCCAGGATACGCTGGGCCCTCGGAAGAGCGGATGCGTTGATTGGGGTTAGTCGAGAGATTTGTGATGAAATGGTCCGATATGGTGCTCCAGTGGGAAAGGTTGCAACAATCGCCAATGGAGTGGATACGCAAAAATTCTCACCAATGAATCGCGACATTTGTCGCCAAAAGTTAAATCTACCTGCTGACCGACCGATATTGCTGACTGTTGGTGATCGTCTAGAGCTCAAAGGGTTCCATCTAGTAATTCAGGCCTTGCCAAAGGTCTTAGAGAAGTATCCAGATCTGCTATACGTCTGTGTTGGCGGTCGAGGAAGGCACGGGCGAGATTTTACACGTGAGATTGAGGCGTGCATCGCGCAACACGGACTCCAGGACCATGTGATCCTGCCAGGTTCCCAGGACCATAATGAATTGCCGCTGTGGTATAACGCCGCAAACCTGTATGTTCTGGCGTCATCTCGTGAAGGGTCGCCAAATGTCTTGCTAGAAGCGCTCGCTTGCGGCGTCCCAGCGGTTGCCACGAAAGCAGGAGGTGCCGCAGATGAAGTTGCTCCGCCTCATTGCGGTCGGTTGGTTCCTGAACGGACCCCCAACAGCATTGCAAAGACACTTCTAGATGCGCTTGGTAGTCAATGGGATTGTGGCCTGATTCGGAGTGATATGGAAAAACGATCGTGGCGGGCGACTGCGGAGAATTGTTTGGAGCATTATCGAAGAATATTCTCGAGCTCGACTGGCAATTCTCCTCCTCTTCAATTCAGCACGAAGGTCGAATAAGGAACGCTTATGTCTTCATCGAGCGAAACATTGGTGGACAAATCTGCACACTCGACAGCGAAACCTCAGGAGAGTCAAACGCCCGAGATACTTTACATTTCATGGGCAGAATCATGCAGTCGCAGCGATCAAACGGCGCGTGAGCTAGGGGGGGCCTCGGAACTGATTTACATCCCGTGGCTAGGAAGTCACCCGCTTACGATTGTTTTCAAGTACTTGGGCCAGACGGTGATGACGTTTTGGCAGTTACTACGGCATCGGCCCGATGCCGTGTTTGTCATGTCGCCTCCGATGTTTGCTGCGCTGCCGGCGTTGCTTTGGAAATGGGTATTTAGAGTTCCCTTCGTGATGGATTGCCACACGGGGGCCTACCAGAATCGACGCTTTCGGCATTTCCAATGGCTTCAACACTTCCTGGGTCGTCAAGCCGCTGCCAACATTGTCACCAGCGATCACCTCAAGGAATTAGTTGAACAGCACGGTGGGCGAGCAGTGATCGTTCGAGATGTTCCGGTGGTCTACGAAACCTTGGAAGAATTCTTGCTTCCCGAGTCGTTTAACGTTGCGGCCGTATGTTCGTTCAATTACGACGAACCCATTGAGGCCATGTTTGACGCGGCGAAACAGTTGCCCGATGTTCGCTTTTTCTTTACGGGTAATCCGAAGCATCTCTCGAAAGAAATGATCGACCGAAAGCCTAGCAACGTCACGCTAACGGGTTTTCTTTCTGATGGCCAGTACGGCAGTTTGTTGTCCAACGCGGATGTGGTGTTGACGCTCACGACGCAGGATCACACGATGCTTCGCGGTGCGTGGGAAGCAATTTATCTTGGTAAGCCGGTCATAATCTCTGATTGGCCGATTCTGCGCGAATCGTTTGATCAAGGCGCTTTGCATGTTGATAATCGATCAGAATCAATCATTGATGCAGTTCAATGCGTCAAGCAAGAGATCGAAGGACTCCGGCAAGATGCCCACCTAGCCAGAGAAAAACGGATTCATCGCTGGCTGGACGTCAAGGCCACTTTGCTCGAGTGCTTGAAATAGTTATTGGTAAATAACACATCTTTAAATAAAACCGCCGTAGTGGAGCACTTGACCGTGGTGGGCACGCATACGGAAAGCAATTTCGCGCCAATCTTGGTCGCCTGTTTGTGGGCCTCTTGAGCATGGCCCGTCTTCAGCATCGGGGCGACCTGACACGACTTGCTCCGTGACGCGTCCTTCAGGCGTTGGTGGCAGAAGTGAACTGTGCAGCGTTGCCAAGCGATCCTTGGAAAGAGTTCCCTCATGGCTTCGACCAATCCAATGCATTTGTTACTGGTGATTCGCCCAGCCCCATGCAGATCCCTTTCCTTCAAGTATTTCAGGTGAGAACGCCAACGTTCGGATTCTCCCTCGGTACTTCGGCCACTCCGGGAGTCTCGCGATGTCTGTCTGTTCCTTTCGCTGGCGTTGCTGGAGCTAACGGTCGTGCTCCATTATGCCGCGGTGATATCTTGGATCTAATCCATGGACACGTCAGCCAAGTACATCCTTACTAGGTCCTCCACATTTTCCTACTCGCGGTGTTTGTATGGCTGAATAATCTGCGTATCAAATGCGTGTTGGAAAGGTTTGGCAACGTAACCGTTCACCACAACCGTTGTAGGCGCGGGTTTTAGGCTTTTGGGT
The DNA here is from genome assembly GCA_029213145.1 of Rubripirellula sp. Taxonomy (GTDB): domain Bacteria; phylum Planctomycetota; class Planctomycetia; order Pirellulales; family Pirellulaceae; genus Rubripirellula. Next base: position 5,147 of record JARGNK010000294.1, read on the forward strand.
TTCCCC
>JARGNK010000295.1 GCA_029213145.1 Rubripirellula sp.
TCCCACGTGAATTAGCAATGCGATCAACGCACCGCCCAGCAGGATCGGACTGCGAAATGGCGACAGTCGTAGCGCGGACTTCGTTTCGGACCGACAATTGCCGAGGTGAACGTTCTCGAAAAGAACCATCAGCAACAGCAGTGCACTGCGTGCTGCCTCTTCCGTCCAACCCGCCCGCAGCATCCACCAAAACGCCCCAAACCCAACGCAGCCCATGACCAGCGCCGCAGCGATTGTGCGTTCAATCATCAGGCGGTTGAAGATGCGTTCCGACGTCGGTCTCGCAGGACGGTTGAGAACGTCGCCTTCGCTCGGTTCGAACGCCAGCGCGACGTCCTGAATGCCGTTGGTGACCAGATTCAGCCAAAGAAGTTGCACCGCCAACAGCGGTAGTGGCAACCCGGCAATCAACGCCAGACCGACCAAAACGACTTCGGCAGCTCCCGTCGAGATCAACAGATAAATCACTTTGCGAACGTTGTCATACGCCACCCGCCCTTCTTCAACGCCCGCAACGACAGTCGCAAAATTGTCATCGCTGATCACCAGCTCGGCGGCTTCACGCGCCACGTCCGTTCCCGACTTGCCCATCGCCACCCCAATGTTGGCAGCCCGCAGCGCCGGCGCATCATTGACGCCGTCTCCAGTGACCGCGACGAAGTGGCCGACTCGACGCGCGGCATTCACCAACTCCAGCTTCTGATGAGGGGCAACGCGTGCAAAAACACGTGCCGTTCTGACAGCCCGGCCGATCTCTTCGGGCGACATCTTGGTGAGTTCGCTGCCAGTAACAACTTGGTGCGGTTCGCTCGCCAGACCAAGCTCACGAGAAATGGCGAGCGCCGTTACGGGATGATCGCCGGTGATCATACAAGCGCCGACACCTGCTTCGCCGCAGGCGGTCACCGCGTCACGCACTCCTGGCCGCAAAGGGTCGATCATCCCTACGAATCCCAGGAACGTCAGATGTGCCGGTTCCGGCGGTGTCTGGGCTGGATCGAGATTGTCGGGCGCTGTCCCCTCGGCTAAGGCCAACACCCGGTAACCTTGCTCTCCCATGGACTCGGCTAGTTGGAGCATTTCAGCGACGCTGTGCGATGCCTCTTGTCTGCCGAAATCACTGTCCCAATCGCACATCGCTAAAACTTTTTCCGGCGCGCCTTTCACCAACACGTCGATGGAGCCACCGGCCTGATGGTAGGTGGCAGCGAATTGGCGCTCGGGCTCGAACGGCAGTTCGTTGACTTGTGGGTAGCTCAATAAACTGGCCTCGCGAACCCAGCCGAGCTTGTGTGCCATGACCAGCAGGGCGAGATCAACTGCATCGCCCCGCCAAATCCACTTGCCGTCGCGGCGATGCAGGTCCGCTTCGTTGCACAAGACGGATACCGTTGCTAGACCATTCAGCATCGGATGATTGCCGGGATCGACGGTTTGCCCGTCGTGCGTGACCTGGCCTTCGGGGGCGAATCCTTCGCCGCTGACGTCAAACCGTTCCCCCGACGGAGTTCGAATCTCACGCACGGTTAGTTCGTTGCAGGTCAGCGTGCCAGTTTTGTCACTGGCGATCAGCGTACAACTTCCCAGTCCTTCCACGGCGGCTAGCCGGCGAACAATCACTCCGCGGCGAGCCATGCGAGCCGTCCCAATCGCCAAGGCAACGGTTAGCGCGACTGGCAGCCCTTCTGGAATGGCCGACACGGCCAAGGCGACGGCGAACAGAAACATGTCGTGGACGCTATGGTTATGAAGGACAATCCCGAGCACAGCGACGATGCAGGCCGCGACCAGCACCGCCGCGGCGACAACGTGTGTGAAACGCTCCATCCGTTCGAGCAACGGCGGCTTTCCGCCAGTTGCGCCGATGACATCCAGTGCCAGTTGGCCAACGTGCGTGGCCGGGCCGGTTGCCACAACGATGCCTTGGGCGCGTCCGCGAACGACGATGGAGCCGGCATAGGCCATGTTGCACCGATCGCCAACGGGCGTTGGTTCTGCTCCGGTCCAGGTCGGATCTTTCGAAACCGCCAGCGACTCGCCCGTTAGCAGTGACTCGTCGATCTCAAACCCGTGGGCTGAAACGAGCCGCATGTCTGCGGGCACGCGGTTCCCGGATTCCAGCCAAACCGTATCCCCAGGAACAACCTTCTCTGCATCGACTTCAGTGACTTCGCCGTCCCTCATCACCGCAGCACGGATTTGCAGCAGTTGTTGCAATGCTTGCGTACTCTTCTCAGCTCGCCATTCCTGGTAACCGCCAATCAAAGCATTAAGTCCCAATACCGCCGCAATGAACCCCGCGTCGGTCGGTTCCCCAATGGCGATGGAAACTACCGCAGCGATGCCAAGAATGTAAATCAGCGGGCTGCGGAATTGCCGCAAGGCGATCTGCCACCAAGCAGGACGCGGAGCGTGCGGCAACTCATTCGGTCCGACCCTTTCTAGACGTTCGGCGGCTTCTGCACTCGTTAGACCGCCGACCCCGGCATCCAACCACCTCTCCACGGATGACAAGTCGAGCGCGTACCATGGCTGAAACTGCTGCGACTGTCGATCCATTTGCTAGTCATTCAACGTCGGCGTTTCTGGTGTCTTGCTCCGCCGTAGACCGCTAGACTCAGTGCTAAGGATCACAGTGCGACGGTCCCAACTTCTCGGGTGCGAATCCGCATCGCGTGCTCAAGTGGTGTCACGAAGATCTTGCCGTCCCCGACTCGACCAGTCGCTGCGGACTCCGCGATGCACTCAACAATCTTGTCAACCAAGTCATCGTCCACCGCAACTTCGATTTTGCGTTTAGGATGAAACAAGACTTCGTATTCCGCACCACGATACACCTCGGTGTGACCTTTCTGGCGTCCGTAACCTTCGACCTCCGATACGGTGATTCCGCCTGCTCCGGCCTGGTTCAATTGATCACGTACTGCATCCAATTTTCCGGGATTGATAATCGCTGTTACCAGTTTCATGTCGAGTCTCCTGCATGGAAGGGTGTCGGAAATCCAGCGCCGGCGCCGCCTCGCTCGACCCGCCAAATCAAGCCACCCACGACTGCAATGATCGCGATATCCGCAACTGCAGTTATCGTACCAATCCGTCGCATCAAGTCGCATCGAGGATCAACACGTGCGTATTGTCTCGCTTTGGTCAATAGTGGTCATCATGCCAGGCCTCGGCGTGCCAAATTGGACAGAGGCGGGATCGTCAAGCCGTGATGGAGCATGCTGCTCACGGTTGGGCGGGGCGTCATCCAGTGGTCCTGAAAATCGTCGATCATCGCCAGCTCTCTGCGCACGATCTCTTTCGACATCATTAAATCGGCAGGCGGTGTCCACTTGGGATCGTTAGTTCCGAAGTCCTTGATAGTTCAACGTTTTACAAGAACTGGGATCGTATCAAGCTCACGCACCAATTGCATGATTTGCAATCGATCGCCTCCAAGTTCGGTAGTTAAAGTAGCCTGCATGGATTCCGGAGGATGCGTGGTAGTACGACTTGAAGACGTCAAGGGCTCGGTACTGGCCTTTGGGGTTATGAAAGCCTTGCTGTTCTCGCGCTGTCAGTTGCATCGTTCTACGACATTTAGCGAATTCGTATCGACGAACACATCCTGAAATCGCAAATCCGAATTTTGGGAAACTGTTCTGGCTAATTTCAGCCGCTTGAGGTGACGGCTCCGCCAGCCGCAAGATTTGCGAATCCCAAAACCGTGAACCTGTTGATCATTGGGACGCCGGTTGGTCTTCTGAAATGTGTCCCCTGTAAAGCGCGACCGCGATCAAACCGAGCACAATCTCCAGGGCCGCATAAACGACAAGCAGCCAATGCGGCAGGCCGTCTAGAATAAAACTCAGTATCCGTCCGGCGGCAAGTCCGAGCATGAACACTGCGCAGGCGGCAAGCGCGGCACCTTCGATGGCCCTGTTGAAGGCACCGCACAACCAGAACGCGACCATTCCCAGGTAGAGCCCCATCACCGCACGCATGATGTGAGTTAGGTTGGTCGTATTGACCTTGATGCCGAAGAGGGCATCCATGGTGACCGATGGGCTGGCTCCATAGCCGAGCGCGATCGGCACCAATCCGACGGCACAGAAAATCAGAAAAACGCGGGTCCGCATGTTTTCATTCATCATGATGTAGTTTTGTGGAGGATTATACGGCGTCCGAGGCCTCCTGACTCGAACTCACTTGACCGAACGTCCCGACGATCATTGTGTCAACGGTCTACTTTTCGCCGTTCGCCCCTCGAAGCTCTTCTCGTCTTCGAGATAGAGGATGCATCGACCGAACGGAGTTCGGTCGAGACGGAACTCGCATCGGTCTTTTCACCGACGCACCGTTCGGCGCATGAGCCAGTTGGCTAAGCGGTGTCTCTTCGACTCTCTCGATCGATCTTCGCTGTGACTCTCGGTGTCGCGCAGATAGTCAGAGGTTGTTAGCTAATGGGGCCGCTAACTGAGAGAGGGTGAGAGTATTCGTTGTTGCCCAAGGGGTAGACGGCGGGAAAGTACCTTTCTGGCAAGGCACCCATGGCGGGAAGAGACGCACGCGAAAAACCGGTGAACGTGAGAAAGTGCCGGAAACACGGGGATATAACGCAAGAAGGCCGATGCGGGTGCATCGGCCTTCGTTGTTTACTGACGGCAGTCGCTTTTCGCAACTGTCCGGAAAGGCTCCCCGTGACGAACCCTCCTCGAAATTGTTCTCTGTGTTCTCAATGTTTGAAAATACGGGATTCTGGACAGTTTGTGAAAAGTACTCGGTTTGCAACGTTGCGATTTCCTTGTTGCCGGCGTCCACATAGGCCTCATCTTTGAAATACAACCCGACGTCATCTGATGACGTAAACTCAAGATTCGTCGGGCAAAGTGTTCGTTCGACCTTTTTGATCCCACGCGGTTGCGATCACAAGCTGATTCAAAATGCCCCGTTTCCGACGGCTAAGTTGTGGTCAACGCAGCGCGAGTAGTCGCCAAACCGCCAATTCAAGCCGAGCAATCACCTGTTTGAGATGCGTGCCCCCGACTAACTGAGCGAACCGAGGCCCAGTTCAGGCCGCCGCGCGGGAACTCGCGCACAAAACTCCAGAATGTTGTGACTCGTAGCATC
>JARGNK010000044.1 GCA_029213145.1 Rubripirellula sp.
GATATTACGGGTATGCCCGGCATTGCTTCCAACAACAACATCATCAACGAGTGACCCCCTGATCAGGCTGCTGGACAATCTAATCCTGCAAGTGCGCCAAGCCAGTCCTCCAGGGCCGCCAAGCCGATCCACATTCTGCAACCGTCTAGTGCTACGTCTTTAAGAAAGAATTAAGTTCCAAAAGGAGAACACGACCGTGATCGGGTAAGTTTTAGGTGAACAAAACGCTAGACACATGCCTGGAACCCGATCAGTGACTCCACCTAACCTAGAAATTCTTGCTTACGAAGACTCGTCATTAGGACCGCTTTGCCTTCGACGACGGGAATTGTTATCTGAACCGGGAACCATGGTCACCGAGGTGACGCTGAATCATGAGTTTCTGATGAGCAGCTACAACACAGATTCTGAGCGTGCGATTTCGAACCAATCGATCGAGATCCATGGTGGCAGTCAACTGAAAACACTGGTGGGTGGCTTCGGTCTTGGATACACAGCCTGGGAGCTATTGCGGCATGCTAACGTGGCGACAGTCGAAGTGATCGAATACCTCCCACAGGTCCTTGATTGGCTGCAGGCGGAACTAATTCCATTAGCCCCCGAGTTAAAAAACGCGGAACATTTACAACTCACCTCCGGGGATATTTATCAACGATTGCTAAGCGAACCAGTGGAGAAATATGATCTGATCGTGATTGATGTTGATCATTCTCCTAGCGACCAATTGGGCGAAGAGGAGCATGAGTTCTACACGACCAAAGGGCTAACTGCCGCGAAGCAGCATCTTTCTAATAGCGGTGTTCTGGCCGTGTGGTCCTATGCCGAGAGCAGTGAGTTCTCAAAAGCACTAGAAAAGACATTCGAGACGATTCATCTGCAGCCGATCACAACCTTCAATTCCTTGGTCAATCAGGAACAGACGGATTGGCTTTTCTTCGGGGTCAAATAAGCCCATAGAAGCGGAAACGAAGACCGAAAACCACTTAGGATCGCTGGGCGAGTGCAAATACCTCAAGCATCCCACAAACCGCTTTCAGGCCTGCCGGAGCTTAACCAAAATTGCGGAACTCCAATCAGACCAATTGCCGGAACATCGCCTGTTCGTCGCGCCCACCCAAAGTCCTCAGGATCTGTGGCTCAATGAGCCGTCGCCAGCACAGCAGATTCCACCAGGTGGGAATCACCACACACAGTCTTCGTTTTGGGCTCATCCAGCCTCATTTGTTGGCAAACACGGCTTGGAATGGGATCTGCTGGCACGAAGATTCTCGCGTGATCCAATCATGGTTATGATGGAGGTCCGCAACGGCGTGATCCAGGCGACGTTGTCCCCACCTAGTTCCCACCCTGATCCAGATTTTGAGTTGCGAAGATGATTCGTGCATTCACCGTATCGGTCTCAATGATCCTGGGCTGTTATCTAGTCTCCGCAGCCGGTGCCGAGCAACTGACCTATGAGCAAGACATTCGGCCGATCTTCCGCGCGCACTGCTTCGACTGCCATGGCGCCAGCGAGGCAATCGAGGGAGAGCTCGACTTGCGACTGGTTCGACTGATGATTCGTGGCGGCGACTCAGGGGCTGCAATCGTCGCCGGTAAACCAGACGAAAGTCTTTTGCTCGATCGCGTTCGCAGCGGTGACATGCCGCCGGGACCAACCCACCTGTCGGACGAAGAGATCGAAACGATCGAGCGATGGATTAGCTCAGGAGGCAAAACGGCACGTCCCGAACCAGTGAAGATCGGACCGGGTCTCGGGATCACACCAGAGGAAAGGAGCTTTTGGTCTTTTCAACCAATTCACCGCCCTACCCTTCCGGTTCTGCCCCGACGTGATGAAAGCCTGAACATCCAGGAACCGATCGATCTGTTCGTCGTAGCGAATGGTCACGAAATGGCCACGCAGGCAGATAGAAGAACACTCGTGATCCGTGCTTATTTCGATCTAATCGGGTTGCCGCCAACACCAGTGGAACTGCAAGGTTGGATTGATGATCCGAGTGACAAATGGTTTGATCACTTGCTAGATACCTTACTCGCATCCCCACATTATGGTGAGCGATGGGGGAGACATTGGCTTGATGTCGCGGGATACGCTGATTCGGAGGGCTACTCTGTCGCCGACACCGAACGACCCTGGTCTTGGAAATACCGCGATTGGGTGATCCGCGCTCTGAACGAAGATAAACCGTTCGACCAATTTCTGACCGAACAACTTGCTGGCGATGAATTGGCAGGTCCGATCAATGGCGATCTCACAGCCAATCAAATTGATCTGTTGACAGCGACCGGTTACCTCCGCATGGCAGCCGATGGAACTGGAAGCGGCGCGAACAATAGTGAGGGGCGAAATCAAGTCATGATCGACACTCTGCAAATTATCGGCACCTCACTTTTCGGTCTGAGTTTGCAGTGCGCACAGTGTCACGATCACCGTTACGATCCGATACCGCAATCCGATTACTACGCGATGCGAGCCATTTTCGAGCCTGCCTTGGATTGGAAGGCGTGGAAACCTCCGGCCCAACGCCTAATCTCTTTGTATACCGCCGCCGATCGTCAAAAAGCAGCGGAAGTCGAATCGGAAGCGCAAGAGATCGCCAAAACAAAAGCCCAAGAACTCGCCAAATACATGCAACAGGCGCTTGATCAGGAGCTAATGAAATATGATCAACCACTTCGCGATCAACTAAGAACCGCATACCAGACGGTAGCGGCAAAACGCGACGATGAACAAAAAAAACTCTTGGCAAAGAATCCCAGCGTCAATATCACCCCGGGTAACCTTTACCAGTACATTCCTGATTCCAAACCGAAACTCGCTGAATTTGACAAACAGATCCAGCAGATTCGGAGCAAGAAACCGGCTCAGGAATTTGTTCGCGCGTTAGTCGAACCACCGAGTCATCAACCAGAGACCAGACTGTTTCACCGTGGTGATTTTCAACAGCCGAAACAACTGATCAATCCAGCTACGTTCACGGTTACATCAGAGCATGGCAAGCACGTAGTATTTTCATCTGACAACGAGCAATTACCGACCAGCGGCAGGCGACTCGCATTCGCGCGCTGGGTCACGAGCCGTGAGAACCCATTGCTCGCCCGTGTCATTGTGAATCGCATCTGGATGCACCACTTCGGAACCGGAATTGTCAACACTCCCGCCGACTTCGGAAAACTGGGGGCCCGTCCAAATAACCTACCTCTACTCGATTGGCTGGCAGACGAATTGATGACGCAGGGCTGGAGCCTGAAAACTTTACATCGCACGATCATGTCATCTGCCACTTATCGTCAGCGAGTGGTAAACGCATCGCAAAAAGACTATGCCGGCCGCAGACTGCAAAGACTCGAAGCCGAGGCCATTCGCGATCGCATGCTGGCGACCACCGGACGCCTCGACCCCAGGTTATTCGGCCGCCCCGTTAACTTGAAAGAGGATGACACGGGTCAAATCGTGGTGGAAAGTCCACAAAAAAGACGCAGTCTGTACTTGCAGGTTCGCCGCAGTCGACCAGTCGCAATGATGAGCAGCTTCGACGCTCCAACGATGGAGACGAATTGCGAGATGCGTTCCAGTTCGACTGTTGCGACCCAGTCGCTCATGATGCTGAACGGCCAGTTTATCCTTGATCGAGCGATTGAATTTGCTGACCGAGTCGCCGAAGAAGGGTTGGCAATCCAACCCCGATCGATGTTGCCAGACATCGATTTTCCGAAACCGCTCAGCCGTAGCTGGCAATATGGTTTCGGCAGCTATGACCAGCAGGCAAAACGGACCGACTCATTCACGCCGCTCACACATTGGAACAACAATCAGTGGCAAGCGGGTCCTGCCCTGCCTGATCCCAAACTTGGTTGGGTGTTGCTAAATGCTCAGGGAGGTCACCCGGGAGATCCTCATCACGCTGTGGTTCGTCGATGGACCGCCCAGGCTAACGGCTCGGTCAAAATCGATGGCAAGCTGTCTCACCCATCGACTGCAGGTGATGGAGTTCGTGGCAGAATCGTTTCGAGTTCAAAAGGAATACTTGGCGAATGGACTGCTAAATCCAAATCGACGGACACGATTGTGTCCACCGATGTCAGCGCGGGTGACACAATCGATTTTATTACCGACTGCCAGAGCGACCATAACTCAGACTCATTCAGTTGGCCTGTAACGATGGCCTTCAGTGATGGTAGTCGAGCAATGACTTATTCTTCAGCGAATCAGTTTTCCGGACCATCTGAATCAGTTGCCAGCATTTCAAGCCAAATCATTCGCGTTTGGGAGCTCGCTTACTGTCGGCGACCGACGGAGGTTGAATACAGGACGGCCTGTCGGTTCATCGCCCAGCAGCTCGACAGCTTTCGATCAAACCCAGCCGCGATCCCGGAGGGTCGCACGGCGACACAGCAGGCAATGACAAACCTATGCCAATCCGTTTTAAGCTCCAATGAGTTCTTGTACATCGAATAACCGACTAGGGCCGACAGCACATACAAATCAGGTGGCCAAATGACGATTTCACGACGTAATTTCCTGCAACAACAGGGCATGGGGCTAGGAGCCGTCGCCCTGTCCTGCTTGATGCAACAAGAACAGGCTCAGGCGAATCCTAAAAATGTCCCCAAGACCCCACCGGTTTTCGACCTAAAACCGAAGTTGCCGCATCACGAACCACGTGCTAAGGCAATGATTTCATTATTTCAACATGGTGGCCCATCCCATATGGACCTTACCGATCCGAAGCCACAACTAACAAAATTTGATGGGACAGATTACACGCAAGAGGTCGGATTCAGCTTTGTCAACGAAGCCAGCAAAAAGCTGATGGGGACCAAATGGAAGTTTTCCAAACACGGCCAATGTGGAACAGAGCTTTCCGAACTGCTTCCCGAAACGGCCAGCATCGTTGACGACATCTGCTTGATCCGCAGCATGCACACCGGCGCGAATGGACACGAAGTCTCGATTCGCTATTTCCACGGAGGTGTTCCAGGTGTTCTCGGCCGCGCTCACCTTGCATCATGGTTGCTCTACGGACTCGGATCCGCAACCAACGACTTACCTGCTTACATGGTACTCACCGATCCCGCTGGTCATCCCGTCGACGGCGTCAACAATTGGTCAAGCGGATTTCTACCCGCGCTATACCAAGGTACGGTTTTGCGGGCGAAAGAACCGCGAATTTTGAATCTCGACGCACCTGCACATCTAGCAGGAACGCCACAGCAACAAAACCTGGCATTTCTGCAACAGCTCAACCGTATACATGCCGCTCGGTTCGAAAATGCAAACGAATTGGAGGCGAGAATCGCGAGTTACGAACTGGCTGCACGCATGCAAACCGCTGCCACCGACGCTCTAGATATCTCACAAGAAACAAGAACGACACACGAACTCTACGGATTGAATGATGACGCGACACGCGAATACGGAACTCGCTGCTTGATCGCCCGTCGACTAGTCGAGCGCGGCGTTCGATTCGTTCAGCTGTTCCTGAATGGTCAGCCCTGGGACAATCACAGCAATATCGGGACAAATTTACCAAACGTTTGCCGTAAAACGGATAAACCAGCGGCCGCCTTAGTGAAAGATCTCAAACAACGAGGAATGCTTGATGAAGTCATCGTTCACTGGGGTGGTGAGATTGGTCGATTACCGGTGACCCAAAACCAGGGTGCTCCAGAGAAACACGGTCGAGACCACAACGGCCAAGGCTTTAGTATTTGGATGGCCGGTGGAGGGATCAAAGGAGGAATGACGTTTGGAGCCACAGATGACTTTGGTCATCGGGCTGTCGAAGATGTCGTAACACCCAACGACTACCAGGCGACTCTCATGCACCTTTTTGGACTTCAATCAAACGATTTGATCTTCCACCAAAATGGCATTCAACAAACAATCACGGCAGATCGCCCCGCCCGCGTTGTTCAAGAGATCCTGTCATGATCTGCAATGCAAACAGTCGGTATCGACCGCAAATCCATGGATTGTTAGTTCGCGCGAGAATCGTAAACCATAGATCGAGACTCCGAACCCAAAATGAACGGGCATCATGATGCGAGCACTGATGGTCGTCGTTTCAACCTTATTCGCATTACCGATGACAACCATCGGTCAAGTGCCAAGCTCGATATCCCAGTTTCTTCAAACACATTGTGTGGATTGCCATAGCGATCGGGATTCAACCGGCGGAATCCAATTCAATGATTTGGGATTTGACCTAAGCGATCAAGAAATCGCGCGAAGATGGATTCTGATTCACGACCGCATCGCTGCAGGCGAGATGCCACCAGCGGATACGGATCAACCTGCTACGGCAACGACCGCCAATTTTTTAAAAACGCTTGGCACGGCGATTCAAGTCGCCGAACATGGCCGAAGCGATGTGGTTCTCAGACGACTCAACCGGCATGAGTACCAAAACACGGTGCGTGACCTGTTCCAAACGGACGTGCTCGTCAATGGCCTCCCCAGTGACAACTCAACCAATGGATTTGATACCGTCGGTGAAGGGTTGGCTACTTCAGCTGAAGCCTTGCAAGCTTATCTGGATACCGCAGATCAAGTTTTGGATGCGGTATTCGGTCTGCCGACGAAGCCTGCTTACATTCGGCACGAAACGAATCTGTTAGACCAAGTTGACTGGAAGGGTCGCCCCCAGCTCGAAAACCAAATCGGCAAGATGTTTCGACGCACAGAGAAAGGACTGGTGATTTTCCAATCGAATTATTGCCCTACAAATCTGGTCAACTTTGCACGTCTTCGAGCACCTGCTGGCACTTATCGGGGAACGCTCCAGGTTCGTGCTATCCAAAGCGACCAACCTGTCACACTCCGCATCTATGGCGGCGACACAATCGTCAATCGACGTGAGCAACATCTTGTTGGATACTTCGACGTCCCGCCCAATGAGTGGACAACAATCGAGTTTGTTGATCGTCTTGTCGAAGATGGTGGCACCTTTTTGCCAAAGTGTTACGGAACGCGAGACACTCGCAAGGATGCGGACACCTACCCAGAGCCAGGCATCGAAATTGGTGACATATTAATTGAGGGCCCGCTAGAGGAATGGCCACCGCCAAGCCGTGCCAGATTACTGGGGAACATTGATACAGATAGGGCCGATGTCACCGATGCAGAACGCATCATCTCTGAATTATTACCGCGAGCATTTCGACGCCCCATCCAGTCGGACGAACCACTCCCGTACATCGAACTTTTTAATCAAGCAACCGCTGCAGGACGGGACTTTGAATCTGCGTTGCGATTCAGTTTAAAGGCGGTGCTTTGCTCCCCGGAATTTCTGTTCCTTGAAGTACCAGGCCCAGCACAAGTTTCTCCGGGCGAAAGCCTCCCTCCGCTCGAAACAATTTCTCAGCGCAGTTTGGCGACACGACTCTCGTACTTCCTCTGGAGCACAATGCCGGACAAGGAACTAATGAGCCTAGCGGAGCATGGGCAACTGCGGTCCCCCGATGTCCTTCACCAACAAGTGGAGCGAATGCTGCAATCGCCCAAAGCTGCCGCTTTCACCAAAAACTTCACCGGCCAGTGGCTCGATCTTCGTGACATTGATTTCACCGAGCCCGACACCAATCTGTATCCCGAGTACGATGAATTACTCCGAATCTCGATGATGCGTGAGACAGAACTGTTCTTTGAACATCTTCTAAAGAATGATTTACCGGTCACTCGTTTTGTCGATTCAAATTTCACCTTTCTGAACCATCGACTCGCCAGTCACTACGGGATCGAGGGAGTGTTGGGACAGGATTTACGACTTGTGCAATTACCTGAAGACAGTCAGCGTGGTGGACTCCTGACGCAGGCCAGCATCCTCAAGATCACTGCCAATGGAACCTACACCTCTCCGGTGCTGCGAGGTGTTTGGATCCTGAACAACATTTTGGGAACTCCCACGCCACCACCACCAGATAACGTTGGTTCAGTTGAACCTGACATTCGGGGTGCGTTGAGTATTCGAGAACAACTCGCCAAGCACCAAGACCTCGAAACCTGCGCCGCCTGTCATTCCAAAATTGACCCACTTGGCTTTGGATTGGAATCGTTCGATCCCATTGGAGGGTTTCGTACACACTATCGAACAACTGCCCAAGAGGCTAAACGACCCGACATCAGACAGGCGCCGTTCACGCATGCCTGGGTGAGATACCGAATCGGATCACCGGTCGATTCATTGACGCCGTTCGATGAGGATCATGAATTCAAGGGTGTGAGAAATTTCAAACAACATCTTGCCTCGCAACCGGACCAGATTACCCGCAACCTTTCTCGTCATTTACTTATTTATGCTCTCGGTCGCAAACTTGGTTTCGCTGACCGTGTCGCGGTGGAGAGCATTGTCGAGAATACCGCAAAACATGATTACGGTTTCCGATCACTGATCCACCAAATCGCTATTAGCCCCACCTTTCAAAAGCCATAATGACCATGCATCGCAGAACCGTTCTTCGTGCCGCTGGCGTATCGTTAGCACTCCCCTTTTTGGAATCCGCTTATGCTGCATCTCAAACCAATCCAGGGCGGATGGTCGCGATCGATATCGGACTTGGACTCCATGCGGCAAATATCCTGCCCGAAAAATCCGGACGGGATTACAAGCTACCACCCTATCTACAATTGCTATCGGACTTTCGTAATCGCTTCACTGTGTTCTCCGGTGTCTCCCATCCAGAAGTTGGCGGCGGGCACCTCTCTTACAAGTCGTACCTTACCTGCGCGCCTCATCCGAATAGTGCCGGCTTCCGCAACACCATTTCATTGGATCAATACGCCGCCGCAAAACTTGGCAGTGAAACACGATTTGCCTCTCTTGCCCTTAGCAGTTCGGGACCCGGACTCTCGTGGTCGAGGTCTGGTGTTGAAATCCCAACCTTTACCCGTCCTTCCTTTGTCTTTAGCAAGCTGTTTTTAACAGGCAAACCAAGTGAACAGGCCACCCGACTACAACAACTGCGTGACGGCCAGAGCATCTTAGATTTCGTCACGGACAAGACACGATCAATGAAACGTCGTCTCGGTGGTCGAGATCGCGACAAATTGAATCAGTACTTCGAAGCGGTGCGTGAGGCCGAACGAAGGCTTGCCAAAGCAGAAATTTGGGAAAACGAGCCGAAACCACAAGTCAACGCGCAACCTTTGCAAGACGAGACCGATCGCAAGAAGATTGTCGAACGCATGCGTCTGATGTACGACGTGATGCACTTAGCAATCGAAACGGACTCGACCCGTTTTATCACCTACAACTTTGCGGGAATGAATTCTGTTCCGGTGATTCCGGGGATCGATATCGACTACCACAATCTGTCACATCACGGCAAAGACCCGGAGAAGATCCGCCAATTGACGATCGTGGAATCAGCCGTGATCCAAGAATTTGGTCGCTTTCTGCAGAAACTCCATGACAGCCAGCATGCGAATGGCTCATTGCTCGATTCGACAATGGTTTTGTTTGGATCCAACCTTGGGAACGCAAGCAGCCACGATACTAAAAACATGCCGATGCTGCTGGCTGGAGGTGGTTTCGATCACGGCCAACACTTGGCATTCGACCGCAACGACAATTATCCGTTACCCAACCTGTTTGTCTCAATGCTGCAGCGACTTGGACTGGAAACAGACACGTTTGCCTCCGCCACTTCAACCATGAACGGCCTGCGGATGCTTTAGCGGAACCTTCCTGTGGTATCTCCCACGATTGCCTGCACCACTTTCTCCACACCACAGCGGATTTTACGAGGACGGGCGACTTCCAAGGTTTTATGGAGAAAACTTGGGCCGGTAATTCATTACTCTTTACGGTAAACTGCTGATTATTGTGTTCAGTCTGCCATTTGTTTGATCAATCGTGTCGTCCATGTTGACCTCGAAATTCCATCGCCCCATGAGACGATCTGTCGGGTACTTATTGTGCTTGGCTGTGCTGGCAGTCGGTTGCAGCCGCGAATCGGAACCTAACCAGGCGAGCGTCGATCCTGAAATCCCAAGCGAAACGTCTGAGGAGAAACTACGTGGCGCTTTCGATTTGATGCAGCAAGGACAACCGGACAAGGCTCTTGAAGTGGTCCAACAGGTTCTCATGGTTGCGCCCGATGACATCGTTGCTCTGCGACTCGCCGTGGATATCCAAAGCCAACGAGATCAGTTGTGCGAGGCGGGAGATTTGGCGGTTCGCGTCGCGGAATTAGAACCCGCCTTAGCACCGTCGATGTTGGTGCGAGCGTTTGATTTACACCTCCGATGCAAGAAATTCGACGTTGCTGAAAGTGACCTGAAACGGGCGGTCGCCGCCAACCCGAATGTGCCACAGGTTCATCGATTATTGGCTCAATTACTGAACGCGCAGGGGCGGCGAATCGAAGCGAGCCAACACGTCCGCGAATTGATTCGGCTGCGGGATATACAGCCGAATGAACTGCTTAGTCTGATCGACTTGCGAGGACCGTTCCTACTCGCTTCCTTTGGAGAGATTGCCAACTCCCTGCCTACCTCCCTCTTCTCCGTTGGTGAAGTTCGACTTGCGTACGCTTCTGCACGAGAAGATCCCGAAAAGCACTTAAAGACATTGGATGAAGTCATCGAAAAGTTCCCCGGTAGTACCGCGGCAGCGGCATTGAAATGTCGGATCTTGGCCGATACCGATCAATTCGCCAAATTGGCTGCCGTTTTTAACCAATTGCCCTCGGGAATTGAACAGCAAGCCGAGTACTGGTTTGCTTGGGGTGTCATGCTGGCTCATCAGGGACAGGATCGCGAAGCGGTTCGGGCGTTCAGTGAAGCGATCCGTCGCGATCCGACGGATCGAGAATCGTTACGAGCCATGATCGCATCTTGCTTATCACTGGAAGAAACTGAACGGGCTCTCTTCCTCCGTGAACGGTTATCCGAACTAGATCTTATCTTTCGTGTTGCGAGAGATGCTGATCAGGAGCAGGCTCGTTGGATTTCCAAAACACTCGAAGCTCATGTCCGGCCTTGGGAAGCAACCGCATGGCTAATGCAGGCAGCTCAGATCGCTGGTGATGTCGCGAGTGTCATACCGGAACTCGATCAGCGACACACCGCAATTGTCGCCTGGGAGCAAAACGGCACGAAGGAACAATTGCTGACCGCGCGGCTGGATCAACTGCTCGGCTTCAAAGCAGATAAGTGGCCAATGCCAAATCGCAATGCGATACCCGATTTGTCGAATGCACCATCAGAAGCCCTCGTTCAATCCGATACAAAATTTATTGACATAGCAACCCAGGTCGGAATCGACACAACCTTCCGCAGTGGCTTTCCCCTCGATGGCAAACCCTTCTCCACTTATCAAGTCAACGGCGGTGGACTGGCTGCCCTGGACTATGACTTGGACGGCAGGTGCGATGTATACGTGGTGCAATCAGACGGTGATCCACAAGTTGAGCGTGGTTCGGTCGCAAATCAGATGTATCGCTTGTTACCAAATCAACAATACGCTGACGTGAGTGAAGCATCGGGGGCAGCGGACCGCCGCTTCGGCCAAGGTGTGTGCGCGGGTGATGTCAATCAAGACGGATTCCCTGATCTTTTGATCGCAAACATCGGCATTAACTCGATCTATCTCAACCAGGGAGATGGAACGTTTCGTGAAGCCACAGAACTACTAACAGACAATCCATTCACCTGGACATCAAGTCTTGGACTCGCTGATATGGATGGCGATCGATTACCAGAAATTATCGAAATCAATTACATCGATGATCCTCAGGCCTATGTCATCCAATGCACCGACAACTACATGGATTGTCAGCCCCAGGAATTCAAGAAGAGCCATGACCGTGTCTTGCGGGGCCAGGCAGACGGAAGTTTTTCGCCATGGCAAGCTTTTCAAACAGAACTACCTAGCGCCAAACTTGGGTTTGGGTTGGTGGTCGCCAATTTTGATCACAAATTTGGCAACGATTTCTTCGTCTCGAACGACGGCGACTTCAATCATTACTGGGTTAGCGGTGAGGCATCCGATTCTCAAAAATCTAAATTCACCCTACTCGAATCGGCCAATCTGTACGGTTGCAACATCGGACGTGGTGGAAGCAGTCAGGCGTGCATGGGGATCGCCTTTGGCGACTTCAATCGCAACGGAACGCTCGATCTACACGTCACAAATTTTCACAATGAACCGGTAAACCTTTTTTCCCAAACAAAATCGGGAATATTTACCGACGTGGCATCCAGACTTGGTTTGGTTGAACCATCGTTTGGTGTCCTTGGATTTGGAACCCAAGCCGCCGACTTTGACAACGATGGCTGGCTTGACTTGGCGGTTCTGAACGGCCACGTTTACGATGGCCGTGCCGATGATGTGCCGTTTCAAATGCCCTCGCAACTACTGCTTGGCAGTCCCACCGGATTTCGGCTCCAAGATGCTTCGGTCGCTGGCCCTTACTGGCAAAAGCAACAACTCGGCCGCACCCTGGCTCTACTGGACTGGGACCGCGATGGCAAAATCGATTTACTTGCCAATCACCTCGATGAACCGGTCGCTCTGCTAGAAAATGAATCTACCACCGGCAACTGGCTGCAGGTTGAATTGGTTGGCGTGAGCAGTGAACGAGACGCGATCGGAGCAGAAGTCGTTGTCGAATCGGATGACCAAACATGGCATGGCTGGCAAACCGGCGGGGACGGATTCATGTGTACCAACGAGCCAATCATTCACTTTGGTTTGGGCACAAGCGAAAACATCACTCGCTTACAAGTCACGTGGCCAAGCGGTCGTTCAGAGCAATTTGATGGTCTGACAATGAACGGACGCTACCTGTTGATCGAAGGGCAAGCCAAGCCCCATCAACGGTAAAGCGAGCGGCAACGGTGAGGCGAGCGGCAACGTTAAAGCGAGGAGTGGTCGGAGCGTCGAAATACCGGTACTTCGCCCTCAACCAATAAGTACTGAGCATCGGTTTCCAGGTTCTCAAAATCCTGAGTCAGACCACTTGGCCACTGAACCTCGATCCGGTCGATCGCACTCAGATTACCGACGCCAAAATCGACGACCGCTTCATGACTGCAAAGAAAGCCGTCGCCACCGGTCTGCCAGCCAACCCACCGTTCATCACCGGCCACCAGTGTCACGATGGCGCCGACGGCATCGCGTTCGCTTTGAGTGCCGACCAACTCCACTCGAATGCTCCGCCCGCCGCTACCTTGATTCTCTAACAGAGCGACTGGATCATCGAGATGATTTGTCACCAGATCTGGCTTGCGATCACCATTCCAATCCAAAGTCGCCATCGTTCGCCCCACCGTCGTTTCGGACCAATAACGGTCAACCAGTGTTTGCCCATCAAGCAGCACGAAACCGTTCGGACCACCCCGAAATAGTTGTGGACGCATTGCAAAAGGCTGACCCAACCGGGGATCTTCTCGGACGTGTCCGTTGAGCACCGCGAAATCGAGCCACCCGTTTCGATCCAAATCAACAGCAACGGTTCCCCACCCTACCGTTTCACGACTAGGCAAAAACAATCCCATCGAGGAACTGGCCGGCACGAACAATTTCGTAGGGCGTTGCAGAAAGATATCGGAGGGCTCATTCCAAAAGTTGGTGATCTGAAGATCAAACGTTCCGTTGCGATCAAAGTCACCAAAGGCCACGCCCATGCACGCCCGAGCCAAACCATCATGCCCGACCGCACACCCATAGACGCGGGCGCTTTCGACCAAGACTCGGTCGTTGGTGTTTGGTGGCCCTTGTCCAACCCAAAAGTGGTTAGGGCCTGCATCATTCGCAATGAACAACTCGTTTCCCGTTTGCTTATCAAAATTCGCAATCACAGCCGCGAAGCCATAATAGGGTTCGGAAGCGATCGTTTTGCAACCATTCCAAGCGTTTACCTCACCGTTAGCGGTTACCTGCCAAACACGATCCGCCGCCGCATTGAAAAGCTGCGGGTTGCAGTTTCCACTTGCCTCTGGAGTACATCGCTGAACGAGGACTTGCGGATCATCGACGTAATTGACTTCGACGATCTCAGGCAAATGATCACCATTGAGATCACCACAGGCAAGCGACGTGGTCCATCGCCCCGCAGTACCGGGACTCCCCAAAGCTTGCCGCCGAAAAGTTCCATCACCGTTGTTGATGTAAACAAGATTGGCACCCACGTTTGCGACCAACAAATCGGAAAAACCATCTTGGTTCAAGTCCGCGACTTCGACCCCCTGACCGTACCCTCGGTCACCAGTCTGGGTGGCTGATGTGACCTCAGTCCAATGGCCACCAGCCAGATTTCGAAACAGGCTGTTGGGCTTGGAGCCAGTGGACTCGAATGCGTCACCACCGCCCTGCGTCAAATATAAATCTGGCCATCCATCGAGGTCATAATCGATCACGCCAATCCCACCCCCAGTTAGTTCGTGAAGCAACCGTGAGCGATCATCCGGATCTGCATCACCGTTGTCATAGCGAAAATCGAGTCCGACGGCCGTCGCCACATCGCGCAGGTCAAATTGAAAATTGCCGGTATCCGGAGCGGGCTGTGCCTCGGTGCTATCGACTTCAATCGAACCAAACACCTCATCAGTCGGAAGTGGCCATTGGGAAAGATCCAAGCCGCACAATGAGAAGCCATCATCCTCGCTCGGCGAATCGGCGAAAGCCTTACGCTTCTGCTTGATTTCTTCCCACGCTGCCTCCGACCCGCCATAGGTTGTTAGGGCAACGGAGCGCCAACCCAACGACTCCCAGGGTCGATGCAACTCGAGCATCAAATCTGCCATCCGATTCAATTCTTCGCTTGAGCCTCGTTCTTTCCCAAATTTCTTCGCCAACGTCGCCGTTTCAACCAGTAGCTGAAATCGACGCACGACTAAGTCAGCTTCCGCATCCCGACCTAGAAAACGCAGCGATCTTTGCAAACGGTCGTAAGAAAATCGATCCGTCGGATCACGCTGCACTGCTTCGGCCAAACAACGAACTGCATCACGATGACGATCTTGGCGGTGCAGCCAAGATCCTAAGGTCGCCCAATACTCTGGTTCGATTTCGATCCCGGCGGGTGCCGTTTCGATCCAGTTGCGCAATGCCTCGTCATCCTGAGCGTCCCCATACAGTCGCCCCTCAAATGCCGCAATCGGAAGTGAATCGGAAAATGCTTGCCGCAATTGCTGGATTAAAAAGATTGCCCCCGTAAGATCACTCTGCGAATGAGAAAGTCGTGCTTGCGCGAGCATGGCAGGATTCAATCGTCCACCAAAATCAGGTTTTGGCAGGGACTCATCGATGAAGGGACTACTAAACGTCGTCATCGCCACTAGATCACGCTCACGAATTTCCCCCAACTTTGCTAATTCGCGAAGGTGGTGACCAGCTTCAATCCGTCGACCTTGGTTGTTCAGAATTGATGCCAATTTACGATGAACGCGCACCACGTCTTTCGTTTCTTGAAGCAGTTGCTCAAGTTTCAATTCAGCCATTGCGTACTCATTTGCGTCAAGCAACAATTCAACCGCCAACCACCGTAATTCGGCCATTTCCTCAAGGTCATCCGACTTGATCGATTCCAGGGTTTCCAACGCAGCCAGTGTTTCCCCTTGTGAGGCTTGATACTCAGCCCACAGTTGCAAGACGTCTGGATTATCAGGATCGGAGATCAATAACGGACTGAGCATTTGTTCCGCCAGCGACCGATTTCCGTTTTGCAGGTAATCCTGAATCTCTTCAATCTTCTGCTCAATTGATTTTGGCTTAATCAGATCTTGTTGCTCGCGCTGCCTCTGTCGACGAAGCAATTCATCAACATCCTGTTCGCTCTGGCTCGAACCGCAACCGACGACAATCAAGCTGAACAAGACTGCACCAATCATCTCCACCACAGTTCGCCACTGAAGATTATCGACTCGCATCGGTCACCTGCTCGTTTTTCTTCCCAGCCGAAGGCACCAAACTGTGGTCGGAATGATCGGACGATTGTTGGTGATGATAGGCAAAAGCCTCACCCGATCCTTCAACGATCCGATAACTAAATTGCACCGGTAAAGTACCGAAAGATTCACGACGACCCGACGGCCAAGTCACGACAACCTCTTCGAATTCACCTACGTCCCCGACACCAAAATGGAGACGACGCTGGTTGCTACACATGTATCCATCACCTGCCGACAACTGCCTCGTGACATCGCGTCCACCAATGCGACAAGATAATTTTGTACCGACCG
This sequence comes from Rubripirellula sp., assembly GCA_029213145.1. GTDB lineage: Bacteria > Planctomycetota > Planctomycetia > Pirellulales > Pirellulaceae > Rubripirellula. The sequence continues at coordinate 16,193 of JARGNK010000044.1, forward strand.
CATCGCGCTGTCCCGTCGTTGATGTGAAGGTAAAGTCGACCGAATTGCCAGCTTGAACGGATTGATTGATCAATAATGCAAGCGGACCATAGATCTCGGTAATCGCCAAATCAACTCGGCCATCACGATCTGCATCCAGAGTAACCAACGCCCGACCCAATTGATCTCTGCTGAAATAGCTACCCAGCGATTCGTGATTCGCTTCGACCCAACGTTGTCCTTCATCAAGGTGGAATAATTGCGGCGGCATACGATAGAGCGTTTCAGAGCCTTCGACCTCGTCGACATGCCCATTGGCGATCACCAATTCAAGCGATCCGTTGTTGTCGAAGTCGGCCCACTCCGTTCCAAAACCCAACATTGGCATCGAGGGCTGAGCGAGCCCGACCTGAAAAGAACGATCGGCCCAGAAACCGGGAGCGATTTGTTCATAAAAAGTATTGTGATCGTTCGCGAAGTGGGACAGAAAAAGGTCCAGGTCACCATCACCGTCTGGGTCACCCGCTGCGATACCCATCGATGCCTGCGACTGCGATTGTCCACTGACCCCCAATCCCGACAGGAGCCCAACATCGACCAGACCATCCTTATCGCCTCGGGTGGACCAGAGATGATTGACAGTCATGTCATTGGCAACATACAGATCGATCCCCGGGTAGGAGTCCAACTGAGCAGCTACGATTCCCAGCCCCCGCCCGGGTGAATCCTGCACCATCCATTCTGATGTGACGTCTTCAAAGGTTCCGTCACCGCGACCACGCCAAACACGATCGGGCTCGGGATCAAAATCAAGCGGCACGCATGTCGCCAAGCCTTTGTTAGAACGACATTCTTTTTCGTAAGGTTGTTTGCCAGCGCAATAAGCAACCTCGTATAGATCAGCGACTCCATCACCATCGATATCCGCGATCAGCCCGCAGGTTGTCCAATGCTCACCATCGAGCCCAACCTGCAGAGAGACCTCGCTGAAAGTTCCGTCACCATTGTTTCGATACAAACAATTCCGACCGATATTGGCATCCAGAAGATCGGGAAATCCATCCTCATTAAAATCACCGACACAGATGCCTTGGCCAAACCCTCGGTCGTGATAGCTGGCTGGCGTCGTGACTTCGACGAATTGCCCATCCAGGTTTCGAAAGAGACGATTCGGAGCTGAATCCAACTGGAGTGGACGTCCGTCGAGCACCGCAACTGCCAAGTCGGGCCAACCATCCAGATCAAAATCAATCACACCGACGCCTCCACCCACACTTTGATAAATGGAGTGTCCCGAGACCCCGGGTGTTTCGGCGAATTTCGTCTCGTGTACCAAGCCTCGCTCACCTGCTTGTTCGGCAAACCGGAACGTTCCTGACTGGGCTAGACCTCTCATCGGCTCTACAGCGACCACCCGATCCCACGCGACTTCGGGCAGATCACTCAAATCCATTCGTTTGCCCAAGTCGTATTCAGGCAGTTGCCACGGTGTCTGAACGGTCAGCTTTGACCGAATCTTCATGTACTGATCACGGATGTCAGCCTGGATCTGATCTGGGAGTGACACAGCGAGCCGAGCCCAACCCTCAGCCTCCCAAACTCTCCCCAAGTCGAGCATCGCCCTGGCAACCCCCAGTGCGGCTTCCTGTGAACGGCCTTCGCGTTCCAAGTGAGTTTTCAGTCGATCTCGCAGATTCGTCCGCCGAACCATTTGCTCGGAGACTTGCTCAGCTTCGATCGCTCGATCGATCTGGTTCAATGCAAACAAGAGATGAGGCAGAGCCTCGGGGTAACTCGCCTGATCGATTCGTAAAACCGTCCAAAAAGCCCGAGCAGCCTGAGCAGGCTGTTCACGATACCTTGCCCATAAGCCCGCGACCATCCAATAGCCAGCGGTCTCTTGAGCTGCTGCGGGAAGTCGCTCGTGCCACCGGTTCAATTCGTCAAAACGCCCCTGCTGGACGAGAGCCAGTCCATAAAGATTGTGAGCCGGGATGAATTCTGGATGACGCCTCAGAACGGGCTCCAAGCGGTTGGTCACGTCATCCCAGCGCATCTTGACGTCATCAACTTGCGCTAGTCCGTATTCCGGTCGCAAATCGCTGGGATTCTCCACGAGCAGTTCGCTACACCACTCGCCATCCGCTTCAACGCGCCGTGGATCCGCCAACACCTGCAGTAATTGAGGGTCCCCCTGGCCATGCTGAGTCAACCAACGCATCGACGGTAGTGTCTGGTCCGCCAAACCGAGCATCGCAGCCAGACCGACGGACTCTGCGTGAGCCTCGGCGTTTTGCGGATACTCAGCTGCCCTCTGCTGCAGAACTTGCAGACATTGATAGGCGCTGCCGGTAGCCATCAACTCAACCGCCAATTTGGAAAACAAGGAATCCGTGGGTGCCGCACCGTCAACGGCGAGAACGGCTCGATAATTGGCGACAGCTCGTGCGTGGTCGCGAAGCTGGGCTGCGACATCACCAGACAGCTCCAAGGCCTTCACATCGTTCGGTGCTGTGATTAGATGCTGCCGAAGTGATGTATCCGCAGCCGCCAAATCACCGCGTTTGAGGGCCCGTGACGCCGTTTCCCAATGATTGGTGGAGGAAGCGATCCCTTCAACCGGAGAAACATCGCCGTCTGGGGGAGTTTCTACCGATTTTCGTTGATCACAACCGATCAAAACCACCAGCAAGGGAAGCATGATCCAAAAGAGAACAGGGCCAGCTAGAAGAGGGCCACGGCCGAGACGAAACGATATCAACCCAAATCACCAGAATTTTGAAATTGAGTGGGTGGGAGCACACCCTCGATGGGTGACAGCCAACTCGCTTTCAGCGAATTATAGCGGCTAAGTCCTTGACGTTTATAAATTGATGGTTGACACTCGCCCCTTAGGTAAAAACGCTCTGTAGAGGGGCTGTACTTTTTCTTCCTTTTTGCTCGGGATTCCATCGATCATGACACGTAAACTCCTTTTCCCTTTGTTTTCAATCGTTTTCGCATCAGTTCTGTGCATCGCTGGCTGCTCGACCAGCAAAGAAGCCACCTTCACTGAATCTGAGGATCCCACCGCTGAGGAAGAAACGGAAGACGAAGACTACATGCAAGCCCTCGAAGAGGATATGAACCGCATGCAGCAGCAGTAGTAATTTGAGGCAGCTCCGCCCCTCGAACATTACTTCTGGCTCAAATTCTCGCCCTGCATTGACCTAGGGCGGGAATTTTCCTTGTATTTTGAACAATCTAGTCTTAGAATTAGCGACGATTCATGCCGCGTTCTCGACATTCGAGAACCGGTTGACCGGTCGTATTTATCTTTTTTTTCCTTTTGAGGAGTACTCTATGTCTTCTGTTCGTAAGAAGAAGGCGGGTTTCACGCTCGTCGAGCTTTTGGTGGTCATTGCCATCATTGGCGTTTTGGTCGGCCTCTTGCTACCAGCCGTTCAGGCTGCTCGCGAGGCGGCACGCCGTATGAGTTGCAGTAACAATTTCAAGCAAATTGGCTTGGGATTGCACAACTACCACTCTGCATACAAGAATTTGCCGAAAAACTGCGGCGGAACCTATCGAATCCGGGGCATCGACAGCGGTGACCTGAGCAACCGTAACTGGCTGAGCTGGTTGGCCGGAACGTTGCCCTTCGTTGAGCAACAAGCTCTTTGGGAGCAGATCGCTAACCCATTCAACAAGAATCGAAGCGGAACCATTCGCCAAGTACCGTTCCCGTCGATGGGTCCTGTGCCATGGAGTCAAAATTACCAACCTTGGTTGACGCAGGTTCCCACCTACCGTTGCCCAAGCGATCCAATCGAACCTGCCGGCAACCGTGTTGCTTTTTCGAACTACACCGTTTGCACTGGCGATGCGATTTTTGAGCAGCAGCACAGCGGGATCGATGATTACGGCGTTGAAAACACCAACGGCACCTGGGGTCATGAAGCTGCCACACGATGGGGCCGAGGTGTATTCCGAAACCGCGCCTTCACGAAGTTCCGTGACATTAAAGATGGGCTCTCCAATACCATTATGGCGGGTGAGAACATCGTTGGTGACCGAACTTGGCGTGCAGCAGCGACGATGATCGAGCTGGACAACGCTGTTTGGGATCAACCCCCATCTTACGCGAAGCAGTTCTTGGATCCGAAGCGACCTGCTTACATTAATACCGATCCCAATAATGGCGGACTGCGTCCAGATGGTGGCAAGCCTGAATACGATGGGAACGCCAATCACCAACGTGGTCGCCGATGGCCGGATGGTCGCCCAATGTACGCGACTTTCCAAACCATTTTGCCACCAAACAGCTACAACATCCAACGTTGGCACGGTGGCGGTGGTGCATTCTGTGCGTCTAGCTATCACCAAGGTGGTGCTCACGTCCTGATGGCTGACGGTGCGGTTATCTTCATTACCGACTCGATCGAGGCCGGTAATCAGGATCAAGTGCCTTACGGTCGCAACGATAACGTGAATGGGATTCCGATCAACTCGCAAGCTGGACGCGAAAGTCCATACGGCTTGTGGGGTGCTCTGGGAACTCGAGCGTCAAACGAGACAGTGGAAGATCAGTTAAACCAGTAAGGTTTAATCACTCTTTCCACGAGAACATTCTCGCGGGCGTGGTCACCTGACCACGCCCGTTTTTTTTTGCGCAAGCGGCCCCCACCGTCTTTGCGCAAGCGGCCCCCACCGTCTTTGCGGCAGCGGCCCCCACAGTCAACGACGACTTGAAACGGACCTGATCAATCGAAACGGTCGCCAAGGGGATTCAGACTCCGATGGGACGAGAGCCCAAAACCCACTCGCCCCACAGGGCACCCCAATACGGGCCAGAGCCGCCAAATATTGCGTCTGCCGATATACTCATGTAAACGGCCCGCGACCGCCGCAGATGAGAAATCACAGCGTCACAACGTTTAAAACCACGGATCGCTGCACACATCACGACTCTGTCCCGACCTTTTCCTTCAATCTTCCACCATGCACCCGAAAACGCTTCGGCTCGTAGCTCTGCTGGTCTCCTGCTGCTGGTTTATCTCGTCCGGCTGCGATCGTTCCGTGGACGCCCCTAAAGAAGCAGTTGATAATCCAGCGACGCCGACTGCTGCTCCCACGGCCGAACTCGAGACGGCGCAAGCGGAACCGCCGCCCGCTCCCACCCTTGACCGTGATCAGAAGATGAAACGGGCAATGGCACTGATCCGCGATGGAAAGATCGACGAGGCTACCGCAGGACTTAGAGAGCTGCTGATTGCGGACCCCAATGATGCGGAAGTACTCTTTCGTATGGCCCATCTCAAAGCTGATACCGGCGACTATCGCTCCGCCATCGAGATGCTGGGTTCCATCCCCGTGGAACACCCCGAGGCAGGTCTACCGGCCCTCGGCCAGGCAGCCGATTGGTGCATGTCTTTGGAACAATACGATCAAGCAGAAACCAAGTATCGCATGGTTCTGCAACTAGCGGGTGATGTCGCAGTCGCCCACCGACAACTTGCTTATTTGTATAACCGACAAGGCCGCCGGCACGAAGCGGCGGTTCACCTACGCGCCTTGTGCCGCATGGGAAACATTCAACAAGACGAATTACACGCGTTGATGGTGCTCGGACACGCGATCCTGGACGACCCCAATCAACCCGCCACCGGTCCCCGTCCCTACTATCCGATTGGGCCAGCCGCGGAAGCTCGAATGCTGTACACGGCCAATCGCCATGTCGAGGCAGTTGAAGCATTGGACGAATCGGTTCGTTCTGGAACTGCCTCTCCATCAATCGTCGCCTTTTATGGCTTGTTAGCAATGGAAGCCCAAGATTTCGAACGGTTTCAATGGTGGCTTAATAACGCGGATCAATCCGTTCAGCAATTCGGGGAGTACTGGGCCGCCATCGGCGCCTATCTGGTATCGGAACGGCGATTCGAAGAAGCGATTCGAGCCTTGGGCGAAGCGCTTGTCCGCGATCCAACGAACATCGGTGCCATGCGACGGATGCATCAGTCGCTCACCGCGCTCGGCCAACCCGAACAAGCTGACCTGTGGATGGATCGCTATGGAATTCAGCGTGAAGTCACCTTGGCCAGCAACGAAATCGGTCAATCGGAAACACCCGCTCCTGATTCGTATCGCAAAGTTGCCGACGGGTTGGACCAATTGCAGCGACCACTGGAAGCAATGACATGGCGAATGTTTGAGGCTTTTCAACGAAAGGCCACACCAGCAGAAATGGAGACCTTCAATCAGCGTCGATCAGCGCTGTTTGATTCCGAGAAAGCCTTTCCGAATCGAAATGACCGTCTGTGCGGCATCGACCTGGATCAATATCCGCTACCCGATATCGAACTCACCGAGGCAGCCAACGTTGCTTCTCCAAGCCAAGCCGAGCAAATCAAAACCTTTGCGCCCGCCAAATTCAAGAACGTCGCTGACGAAGTAGGTTTAGACCACACTTATCAAGTCGCCAGTCAAGCAGTCCCCTATCGATTTGCACTTTACCAATCGCTTGGCGGTGGGATCGCAGCGCTCGATTATGACCTCGACGGCGTGATTGATGTTCACTTAGCACAAGGCAATGGCGACCCTCCTTCGATGGTGGGTGAACTATCAAATATTCTTTACCGTAACGTCGACGGTCGTTTGGTGAATGTCACCGAATCAGCTGGGGTGCAAGACACCCGTTACTCAGTTGGACTCACCACTGGAGACTGGAACCAGGATGGATTTTCTGACTTGGTCGTCGCGAACATTGGCAACAAAGTCTTGCTGATCAACAACGGTGATGGCACATTCAGGCGACAAGTATTTGATCCGGATACTGAGCACAAAATCTTGACCAGTTCGGTCGCCATGGGCGATCTCACCGGTGATTCACTGCCCGATCTCTACTCACTTCAGTATGTCGAGGATATCGAGATGCTAGATCGACCAAAGGTGAATGAACAAGGTAATATCCTGACGGTTTCGCCCAGTTCGTTTCAGCCCGGCATCGACTCGATCGCTGTGAATGACGGCAGCGGCAACATGTTACACCAGAGCATCAGTGACTCGAGCGACGACGCCAGCACAGGCTTGGGTGTTGTCATCGCCGACTGGGATGGCAAACCAGGCAACGAGATTTTTGTGGGCAATGATATTCGAGCGAATCAATTGTGGCGACGATCATCAGATAATAACAACTGGATCGACATCGCAGCGGTCAGCGGGTGTGCGTTAGGCGTTGGCGGTGTTGAAACCGCTTCCATGGGAATCGCGGTGGCAGACTTTGACGGCAACGGTCAACGCGACATTCACATTACCAATTTCTATCAAGAACCCGTTAGCCTATTCATGAATCGCGGCGGAATTTTCCAAGATCGCTGTGTTCAATATCGACTCCATCGCGACAGCGCGGCAGTTCTTGGGTTCGGATGCCAGGCATTGGATTACAACTTGGATGGACGTCCGGACTTGGCTGTCACCAACGGCAACATTGAAAAAGCACCTGGTGAACCGCTTGAACAATCGCCACAACTCTTCGTCAACCTCGGCGATCAGTTTCAGCTTTTGGACGTCGAAGACTCCTCCGCTTATTGGCAAGGTGAATACCTGGGCAGAGGAATGGCAAAATTGGATTTCAACTTGGACGGCAAGCAGGACCTGCTGATCACGCACCTCGGCTCCCCTACCGCCCTGATGCAGAACCAAACCGAGACGGACCATCACTGGTTGTCCGTTCAACTCGTTGGTGTTGAATCGGAACGTGACGCAATCGGTGCCCAGGTCGATGTCTATGCAGGGGAACGGAGCTGGACAAACTGGATCGTCGGAGGTGACGGCTACTTATGCCGCAATGAACCAGTCGTGTTTTTTGGACTCGCCGACACAACCAGCGTAGACCGAGTCGTCGTGACTTGGCCGAACGGCCAACAGCAAACCTACACTGAGATACCGACCGACCGCCGCATTTTACTGATCCAAAACGATCCGCAGGCGTTTTTACATCTCACAACCTCACTCGCAAAGTGAATCGCCCAGCCGACGAAAGTTACTTTCATCGTCGCACGGCACCAGGGATTGACCCCGGTGATCAAGGTGCCATCGCCTGCAATTTCTCAAGCCGTTGCTTGTGTCGCTCGGCCATATCTGCGTGTCGAGCCGATTCGAGCGTTCGCCCCTGCAAACGCAGAATCGCACTTAGCAGCTGATGAGCATCCACATAATTGGGTGCCAGCGTAACCGCCATCGTCAAGGCTGCCACCGCGCGAGGGGAATCGCCGGAGTTTTGCTCCGCGACACCAAGCTGGAAGTAATCAAATGGCTCGGCCTGATACTTGGTGACTTCACGGTAGTATTCAACTGCCTTCGCAAAATCGCGGCGCTGATAGGCAAGCTGACCAAGCAAACGAAGCGATTCGATTCGAGGGCGAGATGGCTTGGTTTCGGTGTCGACTACCTCGCTGGCCAAGTCTTTCGAGATTGTCGGCTGCCCCTGCGAAAGCGCCAACATGGCGAGGATCGTATTCACATCGGCATCTGCCCTGCCCTTGTTCTTCACATCGATCAACACCTTCGCAGATTCGATACCATAATCTCGGAACAAGGGGTTTTCACTCTGCTCCTGAGCGACCTGAAACTTCGCTAATGCCTCACAGCGGCGGCGATCGAGTTCCGATAATCGCGATACATCGAGGACCGACGTCAACCCAACAATCGGCTCGTTCCCAGAGCTTGTCCCATCGTGAATCCCAATTCGGTGGTGATGAAACGCTGTATGAGCCACCTCTGTATCTTGTGCAGGCATATGACATTGGGAACAGTCATTATCAGCCAAATCGATTCGTTTTTGATGACTCTCACCACAGGCCTCATCGTCGTGGCAAGAGAGACAAATAGAGCGGTAGAACGCCTGCGTATCGCCCGGTGGCGGCGTATGGTGGGGGTCATGACAAGTGATGCAGGTCAAGCTTTCAGTTTGTTGGTAACACTTGCTCATATGCAACTGTTCCACATGTCCCACGACGCGCATCGTATCGTCACCGAGGCGATACTGATAATCGATTCGATAATCCGTCAGTGGAAGTCCAGGCCGATAGTCCCACTCATCCTTGCCCGACATCAAAGCCTTTCCTGCAGCCTGCAGATGGCACTGCTGGCAGATCGCTTCGGATCGCTCCCGAGATAACTTGACCGGATTCACAATGGTGTTGTCGTCACCGCTAGATTGCTTGGCAACTTCATGCCGAGCCACATGAAGTTCACCAGGGCCATGGCAACGCTCGCAACCGATCGTGAGTTCTTGAACGGTGAAATCGTTTGGATTCCCCTGCTTTTGGTCAATGCTACCGACATGACAGTAAAAGCATTCAGAAGTCAGCTTCCGCCCAAACCCCGGATGGAAAGGCAAATCGTATCCGGGGGACATCGCCCAACGCTGAGTCTCCTCGTAAAACGAGAGTGGAGATTGGCCAAAAAACTTGCCATCCTGATAGACGTAACTCTTGCCATGATCGCCCGAGCCAATGGTGTAAACAATCGGCTTTTCTGTTGATGCTAGTTCCGTCCCGTCAGTACCGCGAAGAATCTCTTTATGGATCAATTGATCGCCGCGACGCAGCACCTCGTAATCGTTCCCCGAAAGCTGGTGCGTGAACGATTTCGAAGTTACCTCCTTGTCCGGATCGACTCTCTCCATTGATCTGCTGTGCCTGGTTTCCAAGTACGTTTGGTACTGGTCTTTGTGGCACGAAATACACGCTTTCGTGCCAACGTACTGCACATCAAGATTAGCGTTGGCTGGCTTCTGAGCCACGCTCGATGGGATCCAAACGATCGCAGCGAAGAGTGCGGAAAGTAAAAACCGGCCCATGAATGGAACCATTTTATGAATGAGGAAGCGTGTATCGAAGCAAATCAGGAAGGTACCGACTCGATTCGATGCCTTCTATTCAACCGGGATTACTCCTTCTTGATCACCGCCCTAGCCTCCTATCGGCCAATCAGGCCCCAGTTTCCCGGCAAGATGAATCAGAATCAATTTTCAGCCTTGGTCTCTTTTTTATCAAGTTTATCTGAATCGCGAATAATCGCCATCTCCAAACGCGGGACAAACCCCGTTAACGCCGCAAACCGAAGATTTCACGCTAGAATAGGGCCGGTAGTTGGAAATGACCTTCCAGGTCCGTTCGAATAGTTATTGCCCGGCAACACTTGGGTGGAAAACATCCTCACTGAACAGGTTTCATGGCGGTTGGATTGATGTTGCGATGCTGGACCCTTTTCCTAATCGTCGTTTCGGTTGTCGGCTGTAATAATTCCACAGACACCAAGCAGAACGAACCGGCATCCGGTGAGATAGATCGTTCTATCGAACCACTTGCGGCTGCCCGCGCTTCCATCAATCGCGGTGCGATAGCGGATGCGAAAAGGTGGGTTCAACAAGCTTTAACAGCCAATTCAAAAGACGCCGAAGCTTTAGAGCTTGCAGGAGACTTGGCCGTCCGCGATGGCGACACCACCAAATCGATCGTTTTCTACGAACTGGCAATTCAATCAGCCGATACTCCATCAAAAGAACTTTACGATCGCCTCGGCCAGCAGTACGTCAATGCGGGTCGACCGTTTGAAACCGTTGACCTATTGCAGGTCACCATTAAACGATATGCAGACGACCCTCTACTCCGGCAGAAACTGGTCGGATTGCAAGCCGCTTTAGGGATGCAGCAAGAAGCAAAAGAGCATTTGCAATGGCTGGTGCAACGCGGACACGGAAATCCCAATTTCTTGCTGATTCTGTCCGATCTGAATCGCCCTCAAACGGTTGAATCAACCTGCCAATACGCGCTCAAACACTACCCGCAGGATCAACGTCCACAATTCTCGTTGGCAATGTTGCCGGCCTACCACTCGCGCTGGAGTGAGGTCGCGAAGAAATTAGAACCAGTTCTGAAAAGCCACCCAGACTTTGTCTCGGCTCAAGCATTCTATGGTCGCGCCATCGTCGAATTAAATGATGAGGTTGCGATCGGCAAATGGTCGAAGTCGCTGCCTGATACGATTGAAGATCATCCGCAATATTGGCTAGCTGTTGGAATCTGGGCTGAACAGCAAGGCAAAGAATCTGAAGCCGCCAAAGCTTACTGGAAAGCAGCGAAACTCGACGTCAACGATAGCGAAGCGTTGAGTCGACTATCGGCAAGCTTGATTCGAATGGGCCAAATTGACGAGGCCAAACAAGCTTCAGAGCGAGCTTCGAGGCTCGCCTCACTTCGTGACGAAGTCGATGCAATTCTGTCTTGGCGACAAAACTCTCAAACCGACGCAGTCAAAATCGCGCAGTCACTCGATGCCTTGGGACGACGATGGGAAGCCACTACCTGGCTGCAATCAGCATTCCCCATGACCCAGAACCCCGACCCAAAGTTACCTCAGATATATCAATCGATTCGCTCAAAACTGACCGGATCGACGCCCTGGCAAAATCCCGACAACGTAGTCGCAAGCAAACTAGATCTCACGGACCTTCCTGATCTTCGCTGGCAGCAATCGGTAGCTTCCAAAACAAGCTCATCGGTGGCGCTCGCGAACGTAGACATCCGATTTACTGACCAGGCAATCACAAGACACCTTCAACACGAATGCAAACTCGGAAAAGTTCCTGGCGAGGAGGCTGGCTTATCAATTTTTCAATCGGGAGCCGGTGGGGTAGGTGTCATTGATTTTGACCTTGACGGTTTTCCCGATGTTTACCTGACCTCCATGGATGGCCAACCAAAGCAAAATGACTCCAGTTCGAATCGATTATTTCGGAATGCTGCCGGCCGTTATCAAGAAATAACCATGCTGGCTGGTGTTGAAGATCTTGGATTTGCTCAAGGTCTCGCCGTTGGTGATTACAACGCCGACGGATTGCCTGACTTGTACGTCGCGAACATCGGCCAAAACAAACTCTACCGAAATAACGGTGATGGCACCTTCACCAATGCCACTGACCAAGTCGGACTGTCCGGAGTACTCTGGACGACTTCGACAGCGATGGTTGACATCGATGGAGATGGAAATGCCGACATCTATGAAGTCGGATACTGTGCCGGCGATCGGCCATTTGAACAACGATGCATCGATGATGAACTACAAGAACCGCGGTCCTGCTCCCCCGGTGCTTTTGATGCCCAACGAGATCGCATATGGCGGGGAACGGATCACGGGACATTTGTCGAGGTGACCAATCAATGGCTCGGCAAGCATGAGTCCGGTCGAGGATTTGGAATTATCTTAGGGCATCTGGACCGCAATCCCGGTTTGGACATTTTTGTAGCGAATGATATGACGGCGAATCACCTGTGGTGTGCCGCACCGAACGACGATCGCTTTCAGTTATCCGAACAAGCCACCCTTCGGGGCCTCGCACTGAATGAACGATCGCTTTCACAGGCCTCGATGGGAATCGCAGCAGGTGATCCCGACAAAGATGGTGATATTGACTTCTTGGTCACCCACTTCTCGGGCGACTACAACACCTACTACGAACAGGTGGGTGACGCCTTATGGGCAGACAAATCACAGCGTGTCGGGCTTGCCGAACCCTCCGATCGCATGCTCGGCTACGGAACGCAATGGATCGATTCGGACAACGATGGCACGCTAGAGTTGTTTATCGCCAATGGCGATATCGATGACTTCACTCATCAAGATCGGTTATTTCGACAACCGGCCCAATTTTTCCGCCGACGAACGGATGGTCGATGGATCGAGTCGGATGGTGCCAAGCTCGGAGACTATTTCACAAAGCCTCGCTTGGGTAGATCCGTTGCAACCCTCGATGCAAATCGTGATGGCCAGACGGATCTATTGGTGACACACCTGTTCGAACCGGTCTCGCTGCTGATCAACGAAACGGTCACCGACAACGGACAAGTTCGCTTTTTCCTTCGCGCCACCAGCAGCCATCCCGATGCGATTGGATCTGAAGTAAAGCTTCTGATTGATAAGACAGAACAACGTCAGCAATTGTTAGCAGGCAACGGATTCCAATGCGCGAACGAGCGGTGTGTCTCTTTCGGAGCGGGGGCCGCCGACAAAGCTGAGAAACTCGTTGTCAAATGGCCAAGCGGGGCAATCGAGGCCTTCGGATCAGTCGAAACGGGCAGAGACTACTTACTGGTGGAAGGAACTGGCACGGCGTTCGCCCAAAATCCTTAGACATCAACCGGCGGAGACCGATCGCAAACACACGCCGCCCTGCCAAAACCAGCAACGACCGTCTAACGTGACCTTAGATCATCGGAACGTTCAAAGCCGGTAAGTCTCTGCTTCACCTTCAATGATTAGAAGCCGGCTATCGATAGGCACCTGATTAAAACTCTGTCGTTTTCCGGAGGGCCATTGAATCTCGATCGAGTCAATCTTTTCCACCCTGCCCAAGCCAAAACAAACCAAGTTCTCATTGGTGCACAAATATCCGTCCCCTGCTGTCACCCATTCCACAAACTCTTGATCTCCAGTTCGCAAACGCACGCGAGCACCGATGCTGTCACGCTCGCTAACCGTACCAACCAGTTGCAACTGCAACCAGCGATTTGCTGACTTGGTTTGATTGATCAACAAAGCGGATGGCTCGTCGATATGAGTAACGACAAGATCCATCAAGCCATCGCGATTCACATCCGTTGATGCCAGCGTCCGACCCAGATGTTGTTCATCCCAGTATCCAGAAACATCTTTAACCGGAATCAACTCGAATCCGTATCCTCGATTTGTGAACAGTTGGGCTGGCTGACGAAACGTTCCTTGATTCGTGACCGCATCATCAATGTGCCCGTTTGTTACCACTAAATCACGCAATCCATCATTGTCATAATCGATCGCCTGAGTTCCAAACCCTAACACACCAAAACTGTCCACTGCGATTTTCAGTTTCAGGTTCTGATCTTGATACAACCCGGACTCACCGATGAATAGACTCGCACTTTCATTCTGGTAGTTCGTCACGTGCAAATCGATCGTCCCATTGTTTTTTAGATCAGCAGCCGCTACCCCCATCGACGCTGTCGAGGCTCCCGTGAAGCTAAACGCACATCCGCGCAATGCCGCTACATCCACCCAACCTGTCGACTGATCAAATGACCAAAGTCGGTTTGGTTTCAAATCATTCGCCACGAAGATTTCATTCCCACTCTTTCCATCAAAGTCTGTGATAATGATCCCCAAGGAGGTCGCGTCACGAGCTGAACCGCCTGGGGTCAACTCACGAATTTCGAAACCCCCAGACCCAGTATTCTCAACGAGGTGATTCTTTCCTGGCTGAAATTTGCTCGGCAAAATGGGTTGCAGCGGGCGTCCAGTCTCGTCGACTGGTGGCTTCATGAATCGCCGCGGATCGTCAACATAATCCGCCTGAAAAATGTCTGGCAACCCATCACCGGTTAAATCAGCAATGGCGGCCGATGATGGAATACGGTTGGATTGCGACCGGTCAGCAATCTGCTGGCGTCGAAAGGTGCCATCACCTTGGTTAATCAGCAACACCTCGTCTGGCAAGTTGCGGAGCACTAAATCGGGAAACCCATCTTGATTCCAATCGCCAGCTGCGACCCCAATGGTATGAGCAAATTCGGCGACACCAGCAAAGTCTGTTATGTCCACAAAATTCGCATCAACCTGTCTCATCAACTGATTGGACCGTTCACTGGTCAAACGCGGTGGATCACTCGCACCTTGCGCAAAATAAAGATCAGGGTTACCGTCCAACTCGTAGTCCAGAACCGCGACGCCGCCACCCAACATTTGATGGATTGAGAAACTCCAACGCGTCGGCGTGCTGGCCACAAAAAACGTGTGATCTAGCCCAGCGTCGGGAGCAATATTCACAAAGCTCGCCGGGGTGATTACGTGCTCGGTTCGCCGACTTTCATCGGCACCAACAAGGGGCTCAATGGCGTCAATGGTCGGCAGCGGATATTGCTCTAAATCCAATCCAATGATTCGCTCCTTCGTACTTGGAAATGGATTACCATTTGCGACTAACTGCTGTCGCTGTTGACTCACCTGCTGCTTTTCGGCCAGCGAAGCATCCTCATAATATTGTTGAACCGCCTTCCACAGCAGAGCTTCAAGCGGTCGGCCCAATTCGCTCAGCCGTGCTTCTAACTGACCAATTGCCATCAAGTCAGGTGGCTGCTTTGCAGCAACGAGATTGTTTGCCCGCAGACTTTCTCGAATGTCCGTCCAGCGTTCAAAAAACTGCTGTGCCGTCTCCTCATCTTCAAGCACCAAGAAAGCTTGACGCAAACGACTCAACGAACGAAGGTCAGTCGGATCGCGTTCAATCGCTTCAGCCAATGCTCGGATCGCCTCCTTGAAACGACGTTGACCTATCAAGAAGGCACCAATTGCGGCCCAATACTCCGAGTACTCGCGTACGTCTGCATTTGTTTTCGAGAGCCACCAGCGAAAACTCTCGTCGTCCTGTGCTTCGGCAGCAGCTCGTCCAAACAATGCAACCATCGACGGCGGTGCGTTCTGATCGGAAACCAAAGGACGAAGTAGATCGATGGCGTCGGCATACTGCTCGTCTTGAAAATGCTTCCTTGCGATTCCGGATGCTCCGATTGGCCAGTAGGCAGTCGGTTCTCTTAGAACCTGATCCGATTCGGGTGGCGCGTCATACATCGCATCACTCAACGCGATCAGAGCATGCAGCTCATCCTGTCGCACATTCCCTTGCTTGCACAATTCTTGAATATAAATCGCAGCTTCATGGCGACGCCCTTGGCGGTTCAGTAAGTGCGCGAGCGGACGAAGTGCGGGTGCCGCGTTGGGAGCACGAGCAAGAACCTTCTTATAGAGCTGTTCCGCCTCCTCATATCTCTCCAAAATGACGCACCAATCAGCGGATTGCCCCAAAGCAGCCAAACCCGCTTGTGGATGATCCTCCGGGATCTCGCTCAAAATCTCTACTGACTTTGACAAATTTCCCGCACCAGACTCAACCTGCGCGAGCCGAAACAAAACTTCCACGTCACTGGGATCGATCAGCAGCAGTTCGTTCAAAGCAGCGGCGGCGGCGGCGAAGTCTCCGCGATCTACAAGCATCTGAGATTTTTCCATCGCAGAGGCTCGCTCAGATTCGCGAGTTTCTGATTCCTTACCGACTGACTGCTCGTCTTGCGAAACTGGGCTTGGCACCTCCACGGGAGGTGGGACCTCCTGGCCGGGCGTCTCCCTGGAAGCCGTTGATTTCGCAACCTTCGTATCACCCGATGGATCGCTCGAAGGATCACACCCCGATTGCAACAAAGATACGATCGCGACGCACCATAGACCCACTGACCAAGACGAAGAAATGATTACCGAGTGCTTCATGATCCAAACTCAATAGCAGGCTGATGAGTTCCTGCGAAGGTATACCGCATGTTTCCCTGCCATCATCATACACATCCAACGGCAAAGCCACGGAACACCACAAGCTTGAACGATTCCGTTATTGGGTCATCACTGCCATGAACGGCCGGCACATCAAGCCTTCACTTGCCACGCAAGATTGGAAAATTGCCCCCAAGAAACGCCCACGTCAGTAGAAGTCGAGGTCGGGAAGATGCCAGCAGCGTGCCAAATCGGCTAGAAGCACGCCAATCGGGACAGAACTCGAGCCGAACTACGTCGATCAGCGATCGACACTAAGCCAAGCGATCAGTCGCAACGTGGTACTGGGGATCTTCTGAAAGGTTGACTTCCACAAAATCGCCGGCTCGGTCAAGCAAACCACGACACTCGCTGCTGAGATGGGTTAGGTGAAGCCTCTTACCACAGGCGGCGTACTTCTCCGCCAGCAAATTGATTGCTTCCAGTCCTGATTGGTCGTACACCCGCGTGTAATAAAAATCAATCACAACATCATCCGGATCGCTCGATGGATCGAACAGATCTTTGAAAGATGAAACGGAGGCAAAAAACAGTGGACCATGGAGTTGGTAGATTTTCCCGCCATGCTCATTCAGGTGAGTGTCAGCGTCGAGATGGCTAGCATGCTTCCACGCGAAGACCATCGCCGAAACGATCACACCCAGAATGACCGCAGATGCAAGGTCGTGCATCAGCACCGTGTAGGCCGCAACCAAAACCATCACAGCCATGTCGCTGCGGGGCATGCGGTGGAACATTTTCAACGACGCCCACTCAAAAGTGCCGATCACAACGATGAACATCACACCCACGAGTGCTGCCATTGGAATTTGCTGAATCCAAGGGGCAAAGAACAAAATAAACAACAACAAGCAAACAGCAGCAGTGATTCCCGACAATCGGCCACGACCACCAGAGTTCACATTGATCAACGACTGGCCGATCATGGCGCAGCCTCCCATTCCTCCAAACACCCCGCAAAGAATGTTGGCAGCACCCTGTCCAATGCACTCACGATTACCCCGCCCCCGAGTCTCCGTGATCTCGTCGATCAACGTCAAAGTCATTAATGACTCAATAAGACCGACACCCGCAAGCGTGAGCGCGAATGGGAAAATGATCCACAACGTTTCCAGCGTCAACGGTGGTACTGCATATTCAAGAAAGAACAACTGAGGCAAACCACCGCTGATGGTTGCTTTATCGCTAGAGCCAGGAAGATCTGCCATAGGTTGAAGGTCCGGAACTGCTGGAATCACCAGTGCCTCATCGACCGAAACGGTTTCCACGGCGGGTGCACCTCCCACTTGGCCAGTTTGAAAGCTCACCAGCCCAGCGGTCGCGACCTTGTTTTGAACTGGACTACCTGCAAGACCTACAGGCGAAAGATCGGCATCGCGTTTATTCTTCGCAATGCTGGTCGCCGCCGCATTCGAAGTGAGCATATCGCCAACGGTCGCCACCAAATTCTCATCGCCGCGATTCCCTGTTCCTGCCGCGTAATGATTGATCCCAATCGACAAGAACGTCACGGACAAAATCGCAGCCAACGACGGCGGAATCGATTTCGTCCACTTGGGCAGCAGCCAAATGATAACCATCGTCAATGCCACCAATGCCAGCATCACGAAAAGTGGAAAGCCGCGCAAGAAAGTTAGTTCGCCAATTTCAGGATTGAACGTTTTGAAACTTCCAATTTGCGCAAGACAAATCACAATCGCCAAACCATTGACAAAACCGAGCATCACAGGATGTGGCACCAGTCGAATCAACTTCCCAAGCCGTAAACCGCCAACCACGATTTGGATGATTCCGCATAAAATAACGGTCGGGAAGAGGTACTCAAGTCCATGGATTGCGACCAATCCCACAACAACGACTGCCATCGCGCCGGTTGCGCCGGAAATCATTCCAGGACGCCCCCCAAAACATGCAGTAATCAGGCCGATAAAAAAAGCAGAATATAAGCCGATAACCGGCGAGACACCGGCAACAAAAGCGAAAGCGATCGCCTCAGGAACGAGCGCCAAAGCAACCGTAAAGCCGGAAAGAAGATCGTCCTTGGCTGAGGGGGCTCTCAACCGAAAATATTGAAGCATAGTAGTCAAGCATGAGGTGTGATATTTCCGCGAGTCGTTGCTTTCGACCGTGAAGACAGTGGGACTATAATTTCCGTCCGTTGTCAGTCAACGCGACTTCCATCGCGTTGACTGGCTTGCCGGGTCACTAAACCGAACAATTAACTGGCGATGGCGAATATCGACGCCACTAACGTTCGAAAGGGGGAAACCAGCCCTCAATCGCGGAAAATACCCGGCACCCAAAAGGTTCTCAAAAAATGCCGGAGCTGCTGAGCTTTCGCCTGAATTGCTGGTTGAATCGATTGCTGACGGCACCCTCCATGCCCAATGACGACGCTTCAGAAAGCTCATTCAGCCCGGCAGCGGTGAAATTCCGAACGCTGTTGTGGTGTCAATTTAGCTCGGCAGCAGAAACCGGGCCTTCTGGACTGTAGCCGTCATCGAAGAATCGTTGTTTTGGGGGTGGAGCCAGCCCCGCGACGATTCCGCTACCGTGATGTCGAACTCAACGATTTCAATCACTAAGCGAGGTAACCACATCCTTCGCCGAGTGATCACCAAGGAGATCAAAATGTGCCTTAAATTGAAACTGCTTCGAGAGCGCAAATTGCACGAACTATTCGCCAGCGAAGACAAAAAGAGTTTGCTGGAAGCAAGCGGAGTGTACGCCACCAATCCTGCAACCTGTCATGTGATTTTTGACAACGCGAACGCCGTAGGATGCGTGAATCTATCGCTGGAGCCAACTGACAACAATCACCTGACTCCAGTACTCAACGTGGGGATCGGTTTTGAAGACATTACCTTTGACCCCAAAAATCAACGCTACCACTTAATCATCGAAGCCCTCAAGAACGGCAACAAAAAGTTTCAAGGACTTGTATCAGAGTATGACAAGAATTTCGGGTTCAGAAGATGTACCCTGCTTGAGCCTACGTTCAAGAAACGCAACAAGGGCTTTGAAGGAGTCGGGCATTTCTGGCGAGGGAATGATGAGTATCTTGTCGGCCTCGCGGAGGCAGCAACCAGATCGAAAGAATACTCGGGGAGCGGACTCCTCTATGTGTTTCGCCGAGCCTATGACGGCACCTGGGCGACTGAGCGAGAAATCGAGCTGCCACCATCGGCACGTTTCAAGGACTACGCCGCGATCGCCCTGCGTCAGAACAGAGTTGCTGTCGTCTCCCAAGAATCAAGACGCGTTTGGATTGGCGAGATCAACGATGCCTTTAATGGATTCAATCAGATGGTTGGTGATGTCTACCGTTTCCCAACAGACAACTACTGCAACGTAGAAGGGGTTTCATGGGTATCCGATAATCAATTAGTAATGGTGTCAGACTGTTGCAAAAAAGATCAAAAGAAACGTTGCCGCGAAAAGGATCAGTCGATCCATCTGTTCCAGATTGCGACGGCTTGATTCAATCGAGATGAACACGAAAGTGGTCCATCACGAAATCCTCAGGGTGGTCTCTCTAGCTGCCATCTACAAAGTGAACTTCCGAAACCGCCTTGCGATCGCAAGGCGATAGCTTGATTCGCGAATTACCGCATTCGCCTTGAAACAAGGTCATCGCTGTTGTCTCCGAATGGCAACCATTTGCTGCAACGAGTCGAATAAGAAACTCAGTTGCTGTAAACGCAGCCATGATTCGCCAATGCCACATTTCGTCGCCGACTCAAGAATTGTCATCATGGCAATGCCCACTGCGCACTCCCTAATCCACTATGCTTGTGTTTATTCCTGCGCTCGCGTTAGGCGATTTACATCGAACCACTTTGTTTACCTTTTTTAGCGTCTGTCTGATGTACCAACCATTGCATCTTGGATTTCTTGGCCGACTCACATTGCTGATGGGGATCATCAGCATTCCAAGCTGGGCGAGCGGCCAGGCGCTTCGGACGATTGCCAACGTGGTGCAACCGGCTGAATCTCAACCACTCACCAAGATCCTATTCGGTTCGTGCATCAAACAGGATCGCCCGATGCCGATTCTTCAAACCATTGTTCAGCAACACCCGGATTTGTTTGTCTTTCTTGGCGATAACATCTATGCCGACACAACAGACATGAATCAGATGCGTGCTAAGTACGCGCGTCTGAACACAAATGCCGGCTTTAAACAATTGATGAATTCGATACCAGTAATGGCGACTTGGGACGATCACGACTACGGCGCCAACGATGCTGGCGCGGACTATCCAAGACGCGCAGAATCCGAACAAATATTTTTAGATCACTGGGGCGAGCCAGCGGGGACCGCTCGACGAACGCGACCAGGTGTCTACGATGCCAAAATCTTCGGACCGCCTGGCAAACGAGTGCAGTTGATTCTACTGGACACTCGGTATTTCCGAGGGCCGCTGACCAAAGGTGAACGGCGAGTGGGCGGTCCCTACGTACCATCCGCCATGCCCGATGTCACCATGCTAGGAGATCAACAATGGCGATGGCTCGATTCACAATTGAAACAACCAGCTGAATTGCGACTCATCGGTTCCAGCATTCAGTGCGTTGCTGAAGCTGCCGGACAGGAAACCTGGTCCAACCTTCCAAAACAGCGTCAACAGCTTTTCGATCGAATTGCGGATAACGGTGCAAACGGAGTCGTTATTCTCAGTGGCGACCGACATTGGGCCGAACTGTCTGTCACAAAGATGCGAACTTCCTATCCCATCTATGACCTTACCTCCAGCAGTTTGAATCAGATTCATGCGAGAGGAACACCAACCGAGAATCAATACAGGGCATTGCCAAAGACATATCACCTTGAAAACTATGGAGCGATTCTCATTGATTGGGAAAAGGCCGACCCCGAGATCCATTTACAAATCCTCGATCAGAGCGGCAGGCCCCAAGTTGAGAAAATCCTGCGGCTCAGCGAACTGCAAAAGCACTAGCTCTGTCAAAACCCGGCACTCTAGGCTGTCCCAAAGCAGGGATCGTCCAACTGATCCCAATCGACTGATCCCAATCGACTGATCCCAATCGACCGGTGTACTACACCAGAATTTCATCGATTACCCGGGCCGGTTCGACACCTGTCAGCTTTTGATCCAAGCCTTGAAAGGGAAAACTCAAACGCGTGTGGTCGATACCGAGCTGATGAAGCATCGTCGCATGCAGATCTCGAATCGCAACAGGATTTTCTGCGACGTTGTAGCTGAATTCATCTGTCTCACCATAAGTCATTCCTCCCTGAACCCCACCGCCCGCCAACAATCCTGAAAAGCAACGAGGATGATGGTCACGCCCGTAATCGGTCATCGTCAGATTTCCTTGTCCGTAGACCGTTCGACCGAACTCCCCTGTCAACACAATCAACGTATCATCAAATAAGCCCCGCTGTTTCAAATCATTGATCAGTGCGGCAACGGGCTGGTCGATGTCAAATGCCTGACCTGGTAATTGTTTTGGAAGAATTGAGTGGTGATCCCAGCCGCGGTGGAACACTTTCACAAATCGAACCCCACGCTCAATCATGCGGCGTGCCAACAAACAGTTGCGAGCGAAAGAACCGTTCTTGCCCACTTCGGGGCCATAAGCCTCTTCAACATGCTTGGGCTCGCCTGACAAATCGGTCAATTCCGGCACAGATGCCTGCATACGAAAAGCCATCTCCTGCTGTGCAATCGTGGTCCGAATTTCATTATCCCCAATCTCGGTGAAATGCTTTGCATTAAGTTCTTTCGCCGCATCGAGCATTCGTCGCCGCACCGTCGCGTTGATCCCCTTGGGATTTGAGAGGAACAAAACAGGATCGCCGGAGGTCTGAAAAGCGACTCCTTGATGTTTCGAGGGCAAATAGCCACTCCCCCACAAACGACTATACAAACCCTGCACATTCCGAGTCCCACCTGTCCAGTATGCCGATGTGAGAACAACGAAATCAGGCAGATCGCGATTGATCGCACCCAAACCGTAGCTCAACCATGCGCCCATACTTGCTTTACCAGGGATTTCAGATCCGGTGCAGACAAAAGTCTTGGCCGGATCATGGTTGATCGCATTCGTATTGAACGACTTAATGACGCAGAGATCATCAGCCGCCTTTGAAAGATGAGGCAGCAATTCGCTCATCCAGATTCCATTTGAACCGGCCTGCTGAAACTTAAACATCGACGGTGCAACCAGCTGTTCTTTACCGCGCGTCATCGCGGTAACGCGCTGCCCCTGACTGATACTCTCCGGTAATGGTTTGCGAAAATGTTTCTCAAGGTTTGGCTTGTAGTCAAACAAATCCACTTGGCTGGGTGCACCAGCCATAAAGAGGAAAATAACGTGCTTGGCCCGCGGTTGGTGATGCCCCTTCGCATGCGCATTCTGTGGTAATAGCGAAGCCAAAGCAGTGGCACCCAACCCCATCCCAGATGTCTTCAGAAATTGGCGTCGGGCCTGCTGTATCAGAATGTCTTGCTCAGTATTCATCGTTTCTACTTGTCCCGTATCGAAAGGATCAAACTATCGATTTCTTTCGTCTGCAGCATGCTAATTGCGAATCATGAAGCGGCATCGTCCATTACCCACACGTCCATTAACAAATTACTGGCAAATCGCTACTGTCGCGTCTTTGTGATGTCTAGGTTGTACAAGGTATTCACCAACACAGTCCAAGCTGCCAATTCCTCAGCTGAAGTCCCCTCCAACGAAGCTCCCTCGGTAAGTTGCGACGAGAGCTCTGGCACTTCGCGATAGAGGGCCTTTAGATCGTTCAATGTTTTTTCAAGCACCGCGGTTTCAGTCGCATCTGGAACCTGTGACGTGACAGTCTCGTACAGAACACTCAGGCGTTCTTCCGGAGCCTCCCGCAGCATATTGCTTGCCAGTTGGCGAGCTGCCTTTAGGTACTCCTGCTCGTTCAACAGTAACAAGGCTTGCAGTGGCGTATTTGTCCGCTCTCTGCGTGCGATACACTCTTCCCGCGTTGGTGCGTTCAGAATCGTCATCTGTGGTGGTGGCAGTCCCCGTTTCCAGAAGGTGTAGACGCTGCGTCGTCGAATCTTGTCACCAGCGTCCGCGGTAAACACATTGGGATACGAACTTGGAAGCGCGACCGCCTTCCACAAACCGGCAGGCTGGGGGGGCTTGACACTCTTTCCATACATTTCGCTGACCAACAACCCGCTGGTAGCTAAGATCTGATCACGAATGATCTCGGCATCAAGACGATACCGAGAAGCTCGGGACAACAGTCGGTTCTCGGGATCACGTCCAAATTCGTCTGGAGTCGCATCCGAGACCTGGCAATAAGTCTCCGACAATACCATTTCTTTAAAGAGCGTTTTGACATCCCAACCATTTTCGACAAAGGTCCAAGCGAGGTAGTCAAGCAACTCAGGATGACTTGGCCACTCGCCCTGCGTTCCTAAATCCTCAGATGTCTTAACAATTCCAACCCCAAAGAGCTGTTGCCAAAATCGGTTCACAGCAACGCGGGCGGTGAGTGGATGCTCACGGCGGACAAACCAGTTTGCCAAATCCATCCGCGTGGCCAACTCGGCATTCTTGGGCTGCAGTGGCGGCAGGAACGCAGGCGTTTGTCGCGTGACTTGCTCACCCAGGTTGGCATAATCGCCCCGGATCATGATGTGTGACGGACGGGTTTCGATCCGTTCTTTCATCACCATGGCAGCTGGCAGCGTCAAATCAAAGTCATTCCGTTCGGCTTTTGCGTTGGCCAATAAACCCTCCGCCTCTTTCAGCTTCTGCTGCAATGCAACCTTCTCCCGCTCGGATTCCTCCCGCTCGGATTCCTTCTGCTCTACCGCTTTGATCTGTTTCTTGAGTTCATCAACTTGCTTCTTCGCCATCGCCTCTGCCTGCCGCAGTTGGGTCGCTTTTGCCTCTTGCTCAAGCGTCGCAAGGCTGATGTAGGGCGGCTGTAAACCTTTCTTAAAATCAGATCCTGATCGACCACCCGTTTCCGGGTTGGCGTCAATATTATTGAAGAAGGCGTACAGTTGATAAAAGTCTCGAGAGGTAATCGGGTCGTATTTATGATCGTGACAGACAGCACACTGCACCGTCAGCCCCATAAAGCTCGTACTCACAGCCGTCACCCGGTCAATAACGTTTCGCGCTTGGCTCTCCTCTGGAAGCATCGTGCCGCGATCAATAATCCGATGCAGTCGGTGGAATCCGGAAGCAACCAATTGATCCTTGGTTGCCTCGGGAAATAAATCGCCTGCCAGCTGGTACCGCACAAATTCGTCGTAGGGCAGGTTTTGGTTAAAGGCGCGAATCACCCAATCTCGATAGGGTGATTGATCGCGAAAATGATCGTGGTGAATTCCATTGGTGTCGGCAAATCGAACCAGATCAAGCCAGTAGCGGGCGATGTGCTCGCCAAACTGCGGTCGTTTGAGTAGTCGATCAACGAGTCGCTCGTAGGCCTTCGGCTGATCGTCCTTAAGAAACTGCGCAATCTCATCTCGAGTCGGAGGCAGCCCTGTTAAATCGAGAGTCAAGCGGCGTATCAACGTCCGTCGATCGGCTCGTGGTTTCGGATGCAGTTCCTCTCGTTCAAGCTTGCGCAGTACGTATTGATCGATGGTGTGATCACTCCACTCCTTATCCGAGACTTCTGGTTCCTGAGGAGGCTTAGGGGCTTCGAACGCCCAAAAATTCTCGTACTGCGCCCCTGTCTCGATCCATACCTTGATCAGATTTTTTTCTACGTCGGTCAGCGGCTTCTTATTCGCATCCGGCGGCGGCATGATCTCATCAAGATCATTCGTGATGATTCGCTTCCAAACTTCGCTCGATTCGATTGACCCTGGTTTGATCGCTGTCGATCCATCAACAGTCCGAAAAGCCCCCTCCTCTCCATCTGCACGATCGAGTCGCAACTCTGCCGCCCGTTCATTTTCATCAGGCCCGTGACACTGGAAACATCGATCGCTCAAAATTGATCGGATGTCGCGATTGAACGAAACGGAGCTTTCAGCAGTCTGGGCGAATCCAGTCAAAAGACAAAAGCTATTCAGAGCAAACGCAAAAATCAGTAACCGACATTGATGGTTCATTTCTTGAATGATCACCGGCTTCTAGTCCACACGAATCGCCAGCCTGCTCGCTGACCCTCTAATCCTGGTCACGCAAACTGGCGATCGAGGCGAAACGAACATCGTTCGTTTCGCCACCGAATCCACACCTGTCTTAATTGTACCAACGGAACCAGTTGATCGGTAACGCGATTGGCCAATGCGTCAATCACCCACACCTCGGCATCAAGATACCGAGGTGCATGAATCACTCAGCATACAGATTTGTTAGACGCGCCGAACACCGATAATTTCCAGTACAGCTCAGCTGCAAACCATTGGTCTGCCAATCCGCATCGCGTGATCTCTCACCCTGGCGGGCACCCCGCTACTGCCCCAGATCGGGATCTGCATTGCGATCAAACGGTGGGTCAAATTCGATGTATTCCAACGGATCGAACGGCAAGTTCTGAAATTGAACCGGCGGATTAGCGAGAGCCTTCGTTTCGGGTCTCGCATTGGCGAGTCCTTTGAAAGCCGGACCACGTGTTGCTGGCCAATCCGGATACTTACTTTTCCACAATTCGTGACGCGTTTGCATTCGATTAAATGCGCCCTTGAAGTGAAGCAGGTTGATCAGCATTGGAGTCTTCTCACGCGTGTCGTGCAGCAAGAAGTAATAAGCGGCGGCAATCCCTGAACCGGCGGTTGGATCCGAGGAGATACAGTGTTTCTTGTAGTTTCCTTTGACAATCGCACCGAGCGTCGGACCAGCGTAAATAAAGACATGGTCGCGTCGGCCGTGAGTATCGCCTTTCAGCAATAATGCGGTCTGGTCCAGACCATCAACAATACGATCAGTCGGAATCGCACCCTTCGATTCAGCCAACCGCGCGAAGGTCGTATAAAGATCGGTTTCATGAACGATATCACCAACAAGCTGACCCGCTTCAATCACCCCTGGCCACCATGCAAAGGCAGGAACTCGAACGCCCCCTTCAAGAAAGTCGCCCTTTCCGCCGCGAAAGATCGTCTCCGTCATTCCCAGCCCCGGCGGAGGATTGTGAGCCATCGGGCCATTATCAGCCATCGCAACTACCAGCGTATTATCGGCTATCCCAAGCTCTTGAAGCCGATCCATCAGCCGTCCAATGTAATTGTCAACGTTTGCTGTGAAGCCATCTTGATACAAGCCCCGTGCGACCGTCACCTTGTTCGGGCTGGGAATAAAGGAAGTCATGTTCGGCCAATAAGCTACGTAAAAAGGCTTTTTCGCTACAGCGTTTTTCTGAATGAATTTGAGCGAGCGAGTGTGACACTCGGGATCAACCTTGAGAAAGGTTTCGTGGGATGTATCGCCCCATTCTTGGCCGAGCTCACCTTTTTTCCCTTCAATCACTTGGACCCAACCGGTCGGGAGAATCGTATCATCAAGCTTGTATGGATCTTTCGGCAGCATCTCCTCCATCAAGCCAATCACAGCGTTAGCACCCTCACCCATCTGATTCTGAAGACTGGTGACTTGGTTGTACGGCGTAAAAAGCGTTTCATCGAATCCCTGGTTGTGGGGATAGCTTTCCTCAATGTCGCCTAGGTGCCACTTCCCATAAAAAGCGGTTGCGTAACCGGACTGCGAAAGGACCTCGGCAACCGTTACTTCCTTGCCGCTAAGGCCCTCATTATGAATTGGGAAGCCAATATCGTACGTAGAACTGCGAACCGCGTAGCGACCAGTCATGCACGCCGAACGACTCGGCGTGCAGCCAACCTCGGTGTACATCCGAGTGAACATCATTCCCTCCCTGGCCATGCGATCAATGCTGGGAGATTCGAAGCCACGAATCTTGCTAATGGCCGGTATCCCAACATCTCCAAAACCAGTGTCATCCCACATGATGTGGATGATGTTTGGCGGTTGCCCATACTTCTTGCGCAATTCGGCCAGCTTTGCGTCAAGCGTGCGATCCTCAGCTGCCCATCGTTTTCCGTTCTGTGCTTCTAAAACGTAATACTCAGCATCATGAACGATCTTCGCACTACCGTTCTG
>JARGNK010000045.1 GCA_029213145.1 Rubripirellula sp.
CCATCGATGGCGAAGTGCTGATCTCAGGCCGTGTTGCCGACGCCCACCCGGCGGGCCTCGACGGTGTTGCGTTCAATCTGTCCCATTTGGCCGCTCCGGATTTGGGACAGGCGTTGGTCGATGTCGGCAATGCGTCGAATGATTTACCGGATCCTGGGCCGCATCCCGCGCCGCTCGATCGCATTCGAGAAAAGTGGGAAGCAGCAACGACTGATCCAGCGCCCGTTCTGGCCGCGATCAAAGCCACGCAGGATCAATTGTTTCGAGGCAACTACAGACAGAATGCAGTCATTGCGGTCGGCAACGGATTTCCCGCGTGGGAAGAATTGCGTCGCGTCGTCGCTCGCGAGCGGGTTGAAACCGCCGCTCGCGAGCCGGTTTTCCGATTGGTCGCGTTGCCGGCACAGCCCGACACGTTCGTCATCTGGGACCGACTGCGTTTGGAAGGAGGCGACGGACCGACGCTGGTACTTGCCGAGCATCCTGAACTAAAAGCGGCTGTTGAGGCGGCGTGTGGCATCAAGTTCGGCCATCATCCACAGAATCGCCCCGTCCCCAACAGCGCCCTGATCACGGCAGCGGGCGAAGAGGTGGTGATCGATCTGAAAAACCTGCCGGCGTCGCTGCAAAAGTTGTTCACGTTACCGCGGTTCCTTCGCGCCGATGTGATCCTGGACGAAGGCAGTCCGGAAACCGCGGAAGTGCAGGCATTCCTGATCGCCGCAACAGGCGGCGGCGACCGACTGTCAGAGCCGGTTGCGAAAGCGACGCCGGGCGACCCGCGCACAGCGAAGATCGTTCATCCGAGCGTCGCTACCGAGCGGGCTCGATCGGCGAATGAGTTTCGCGCACTCTTTCCACCCGCCGTCCTCTTCGAACCGATCATTCCGCGCGATGCCCAGGGAAGCGTTTTTCTATACCGCCGCGAGGATGAGCCGTTGCGTCGACTTCTGCTCGACGAGGCGGGTCGAAACGAACTCAACCGCCTGTGGCGCGAACTCGAGTTCGTCAGCGAACAAGCGTTTGCCACGCCGCGCATGTACGAAGAGATCATGCAGTACTACCGCCGACCGAACGACGGCGCACGGATCATGTTTTTCTATATCCAACTGTTTGGAGAGCAGGTAAGACAGGAAGAGTCGGCTCTTCGCGCGGTTAAGGTCAACGCTGAGATGGCACACCTGAAGGAACTGCTTGTCTTCGCGGAGCGTGCCTGGCGTCGGCCGCTCACTGGTGACGAACTTACCGCAGTCTTGGCTTCGTATCGAACCGATCGCGCGGACGGGATGAAACATGAACCAGCATTCCGCGCCGCGCTTGCTCGTGTCCTCTCCTCGCCGTGGTTTCTCTACCGCGTTGAGCAGCCGGCAACTGGACCGCACTGGCAGCCGGTGTCGGGCGACGAACTGGCGACGAGGCTTAGCTTCCTGTTGTGGGACTCCATCCCCGATGACGAACTACGGGCAAAGTCGGAACGTCTTCACGAACCAGAGGTCCTGGAAGAACAACTGCGTCGCATGCTGAAAGATGACCGGATGCGCGGTATGGCCCAGGAGTTTGGCGCACGCTGGCTGGGCGTGCGCAATTTTGCGATGGATCACGGCCGGAATGTGAAGCAGTTTCCCGAATTCACGCCAACTGTACGCGATGCGCTGGCCGAGGAGCCGGTACGGTTCTTCGAAGATTTACTGGTGAACGATCGGCCGGTCGCCGAAGTAATCGACGCTGACACGGTGATTGTCAACGACGTCCTCGCCAAACATTACGGCATTCCCGACGTGACCGGTCCACAGTGGCGTCGCATCGACAAGATGTTAGCCCACAGTCGCGGCGGGTTGCTCGGCTTTGGCGCCGTGCTCGCTAAAACAGCGGCAGCCTCTCGAACCAGTCCTGTCAAACGCGGCGCGTGGGTGGTTGAGATACTTGGCGAGCGGTTGCCCAAGACTCCACCTGGCGTTCCGCCACTACCCGAGACTCCACCCGAAGGGTTGAGCGTGCGCGAGATCACTGAACGGCACCGTAAAGATCCGGCCTGTGCAGGCTGCCACAGCCGCATCGATCCCTATGGAATGACGCTTGAACAATTCGACGCTCTGGGGCGACTGCGGCCCGGCAATGAGTTGAAGCCTGGTGATGCCAAGGCGACCACGCGTGACGGCGTACAGATCGATGGCTTCGCCGGCTTACGGGACTACCTCGCCGGCCCTCGCCGCGAGGACCTTCTGCGGGCGTTTGCCCATAAACTGACAGGTTACGCGCTGGGCCGCACCGTGCAACTTTCCGATCGCGAACTGGTCGACGAACTGACAAAGACGATGGTCGACGACGGCAGTTGGTCCGACGTGTTACTCATGATCGTCCGCAGCGAGCAGTTTCGCTGTATTCGACCAGCGACGGCCACGAATGCCGGAGTGCCCTAACAAGAAGATCAATGCAGACCATGAATGATGACAAGGATTGGAAAAATATGACGATGGAAGAATGCAAACTCGCCTGCTGAGATTCGTATCACTTTTGCATTCATCAATCTCCAAGAAACGATAATCATTCTCCCCCACACTGACTCAAAACATCACCCAATTTTCCCCACCAAAGAAATCATCTAATGCCAGTCTCAACTTCGACTGTCTCGCGACGCACATTGCTGCGCGGTCTCGGCGTCTCGATGACCTTGCCATGGCTCGAATCAATGCCGCGTCCGGCAGTTGCAGCGCCGAACGCAGCTGATCGGCCACCGACTCGCACACTAGTCACCTTCACTGGAATGGGCTTCCACTCCGAACATTGGTGGGCCAAAGGAGCAGGTGCGGACATGGAGCTTGGGCCGTGCCTGAAACCACTTGAGTCCTGGAAACAGCAGTTGGTCTTCCTCCGCGGACTTTGGAATGAGCAAGCGAACAACGGAGTCATCCACTGCATGCAAACGGGAAACATGCTCAGCGGTGCGCCGATGTCGAAAACCGAAGTCCACACGGGCGTCAGTTTCGACCAGTTAATGGCGCAACGGATCGGCGACCGGACTCGGATCCCGTCACTGGTACTCGGTTGCGAAGGTCCCATACCAGGTCTCCAAGACGGGCATCCATTGCTGTACAGTTCGCATATTTCGTGGAGCACGGCGGTGTCGCCCACGTGGACGGAAACGCGTCCCGCGCTGGCCTTCGACCAACTCTTCCGCACGAAGCCCGATCGCGGCGACCTTCGTGTCGTTGACGCCGTGCTGGAAGACGCCCGCTCGCTGCGGCAGCGACTTTCCGTTTCGGACCGACAGCGGTTCGAGGAATATCTCGGCAGCGTTCATGAGATTGAAGGTCGTATCAAGCGGGCCGGCCAGGAACGTGAGAACGGCGGCTGGAAACCGACCCTGACCACTCCGGATCGCCCGCGGCCTGCCGACGGCATTCCTGCCGAGATCCCGGACTACTGGAAGCTGATGAACGATATTGTGCTACTCGCCTTTCGCACCGACTCCACGCGGATCGCAACCCTCAAATACTGCAACGACGGCTCGATCCTCACTCACGCTCACGCCGGCGCGAAAGACCAGCATCACCAAATGGCCCACACGCAGCCACAAGAACTCGTCGGGGTCAACCAGTTCTTCACGTCCCAACTCGCGTACCTCTGCGAAGAGATGTCGAAAATTGAGGAAGGTGATCGGACTCTGCTCGACAACACGACCATCATGCATTGCTCAAGCATGATCCACGGCAACCATGACTCAAAGCAATTGCCGGTGGTTCTGCTCGGTGGAGCGGGTGGCAAGCTCCGCGGGGGCCGCGGACTCGACTACCTCGATGCCCCCAACCGTCGCATGTGCAGCTTGTTCCTCAGCCTGATGGAGTGGGGCGGACTGGAACTCGACAGCTTCGGCGATTCGTCAGAGCGACTGACAGGCATTTGATCGGTCTCACCCCATACACGAACCAGAGCCTGCCTATTGTTAACGGAATTATTCATCAAGAGATTCGGTCTTCGCCGTGTGACCCTCACCACGGCTTTCGATAAAGGTGAGATTGTGAATGACAAGCACCAGGCCATGGTTGCCGGGTGCCGCGATGTTCTCACCAGTAACGAGTTTTTCTTCATTGACTGGAAAGCTTCCACACACGCCGTCATCACTGGATCGACGCAGCATGCTCAAGTCGACGATTGACGGAACCAGCGCAGTCTTCGTTGCAGCATCACGTGATTCGCACGCGGAAGAGCGCGAACCACACCACGCTCCGAAAGCGAAGCACATCATCATGCTCTACATGTCCGGCGGCTTTTCGCATGTCGACACGTTCGACCCCAAGCCGCGTCTCATTCGCGATCATGATATTGCGATCGGAAAAGAGTTTGAGGCTGGTGTGTCGTCGCAGCCAAAGCAGGACCGATTTCTGAAGGCGCCGCTCTGAAGGTTTCATCCGAACCGGAACTGCGGCACAGAGGTTAGCGATCTGTTTCCACACATCCGCGAAGTGATGCACGCGGTGACGCTGATTCGGTCAATGCATTGCGATCACCGGGACCACGGCGAGGCGACGCTTCAGCTTCACACCGGAAGTACGGGCGTCGCGATGCCGAGCCTCGGTGCCTGGCTCAGTTATGGACTCGGCTACTTCAACGACAATCTGCCGTTTCATGTGGTGATTTCGGAACACCGACCCTATAGTGGTCCGCGAATCTGGGACTCCAGTTTTCTGCCGGGCGTTCATCGTGGTGTCCGTATCATCCCCGGCGATAAGCCGCTGCCGAATCTTGAACCCGCTTCACCGAAGCCGCCCCAGGAACTTGAATTGGGGTTGCTTGATTCGCCTAATCAGAGGCATCTGAACCGCCGAAGCGACAATGCCAACCTTCGCAGTCGTATCGCTTCCTTCCAAACTGCAAAGGGACTTCAGGATCTCGCTCCCGACGTTCTGGACCTCACTCGGGAATCGAAAGCAACGCTTGAAATGTACGGCTGCGGTGAAGATGAGCGGGAATCGTATGCAGCACAATGCATTACAGCTCGCCGGCTGGTCGAAAATGGTGTTCGGTTTGTGGAGATCGTCGATGCCGCTGCCGCCTGCCGCGACAACTGGGACGCTGCACATCGTGATGTCGGTACGCACGCGAAGTACGCAAAACGCGTGGACCAGCCGGTTGCCGCACTGATTGGTGATCTCAAACAACGCGGATTGTTCGATGACGTCCTGCTTCTGTTCTGTACCGAATTCGGGCGGTCACCGTGGGCTCGAGACCGCAAAGGCACGAAGAGTCGAACACATCACCCCTGGGCTTTTTCCGGCTGCCTGGCCGGCGGCGGAATCAAACGAGGGACGGTCTTCGGGAAGACCGACGACATCGGAAACCGCATCGAAGAAGACGCTGTCCACATCCACGTTTTTCATGCCGCGATTATGCACGTTCTGGGTCTCGACCATGAACGCCCAACGTTCCGCCATGCCGGACGTGATTTCCGCTTAACCGATGTGTACGGTCGAGTGGTTAATCAGATCCTGAGCTAAGATCGCACTTCGTGAGTGTGTAGCGTTTTTTATCGCGACATGCTTTTGTAGAATCTGAGTCCATGAAGAACACACTATTCGTTTTTGTAATTGTGGCGCTGGGCACAACCAGCCAAGCCGCTCAAATCTACATCGGCACCTCCGAAATCAGCATTACGCGGGATCGACCTGTTGCGATTGAAGGAGCGTTCCGTCTTCGCGTTGCGCAAGAGGTCTCATCACCTGTAACCGCCAACGTGATCGCGCTCGAGTCGCGCGACAGCGACAAAATCTCGGAGCAATCGATCATGGTTAGCGCTGATCTGGTACACCTTCCGATGGAGCTTATTCACGACGTCCGCGAGGCCGTGGCCAAGTTGATTCCTGGACTCAACTCAGACAACATCTATATCAGCACGACGCACATGCATTCGGCTCCGGTAGTGATGCGCGGCAACTTCGTGATCCCAGATGGTGTGATTCGCATCGAAGAATACAATCAGTTCTGCATTGAACGAGTTTCGCAAGCCGTGGTGAACGCTTGCCGCTCGCCCAAACCGGGCAGCGTCGTGTGGGGACTCGGACACTTGCATTCCGCTTACAACCGACGCACGGCGTATCTCAGCGACCGTGCCAGCATGTACGGACCGCTCAACTCACCCGCAACAAAACGTGGCATCATTTCTACATTGTCGCGTGGGGTCAGCATATTCAGGCTTGGCTGAACGGCATGAATACCATCGAAATCGTACACAAGGAAGGATTCCCGGATATCGCGATTGGATTCGAATTATGCCACGGCAAGAAACACACAATACTCGCTGTCAAAACGCTGGTCGTACGTGAACTTGAACAGGCTCTATCCCGCCGTGGTGATCGGCAAGGCGGTAAAACCCGCGGCTAGCGCCTTGCGGCTCACGAAATCGGAAATTGAATTGGCATTGAGGCGCAGGCCCCACTCAAACCAGTAAACCAATCAACAATAACTAGGCGTTTTTTACGGACGGAAGTTAAATGATCGTACGATTTCGACGTTCCTGTCACCAAAGCTTTGATTGTGGAATGTTGCAGGGCCTTGTCCTATTTGGACTGGCCGTGATCCTTCATACGCAGGTTTGCTTGGCACAGGATCTGCGCACCGTCGCCCCGGCATCCGACGAGGAAACGAAAGACGAAGTGTTCCTGTTGCCCTATTTCTTGGGTAACGGCGAAACGGGCGTTTACTTTGCCTACAGCCGCGATGGCTTGAGTTTTGAATGGTTGAACGACGGTAAAGTCATCATGCCGGCGCCTCCCTGGGGAGATGAAGGTTTGACTCGCGATCCTTCGATTGTTTATCGCAATGGCAAGTTTCACATGGTGTGGACGACAAGTTGGAACTCGCGCAGCATTGGCTATTGCAACTCGCCCGATCTCAAGACATGGTCAAAACCGATGAAGATCGACATCTGGCGTGATCGAACAGACGCTCGCAATACTTGGGCACCCGAGTTGATGTGGGATCCCGAGAAGAAAGAATACTTAATCCTGTGGAGTTCAACGCTCAAGTCGGAATTCGACGACGGCGACGGAAGCCAGGACATGCATGGCTACGACCATCGTAGTTATGCGAGCCGCACGAAGGATTTCAAAACCTTTTCTGCGCCTAAGTTGTTCTTCAGCCCGGAACCGGAATACAGTGTCATTGATCCTTATATCGCTCACGATAACCGAAACACAAAAGACTCTGCGGACGATCGTTGGGTGATGGTCATCAAACACGAACTGAAGACCCAGCGCGGCGGCAAAAACTTGCGGCTTACCTTCAGCAAGCGAATGCAAGGACCGTATGACCCAAAGCTTGGCCCGCCCATCGTTGGCGCGGGAACTTCCATTGTGAACCAAATGGGCGAAGGTCCATCGTTGTTCAAACGCGGGAACACGTGGTTCTTGTATTGGGATGCCCCCGGAAGCACATTTTCCTATTGCCTGGCAACGAGCACCGACTTGAAAACCTGGACAAACCGATCCGCGGAAATGTCCCTGCCTGCAAAGCAAATGCGACATGGAACGGTCCTGGTTGTTCCCGCGAATGTCGTTTCGTCGGCGATCCAGAAAAACGAATGAAGCGTTCTATGAAACCCACTCTCACACTCGTCACCGCTCTGCTGTTAGCGACCCTCAGTGCGGCGCAGGCGGATGAGTCCTCGGACCAGCAAAAGCAGATCAAAGCCAGGCGGACCGAGAATCTCCACTGGATCATCGAGAACTTCGACAAGCTGGAACCGGCAATGGACGCACGGGATGGTCGTCGATGGGCGATCAATCACGCGCGACTTGTTTTGGGACGCGACGTGGGACATGCAAATGGCTACTTCGAGTCGTTCGCACCACCAGCCGACGATCCGGATATCGACTTCATCCGTTTTCTCCGGACACTGCTTGATTGCCGCGATGAGCCACAACTGTTCGACGAGGCGGAAACGCGAATTGTCGGCTTTCTCAAACAGTGGCCTCAGAAAGCCCTGACGTCGCGAGCTCACTGGCCGCCCCGATTCACCGAGAATCACAATCTCTTGAATCTGAACCTCGGGTTGTTTGCCCAGGTATATCGGAACAGCGATATCAGCGGGCACGAGCGAGAGATCAAAAAAATTCATCGCACATCGCATGGAACACGGCTTCGTGGAGACCTGTTCATCTCGGACTCTGGCTCCGTTCAGCTCAGAGTGGGAATCCCGTTCGGTTAATTGCGGCATCAGTGTCTATGGAGGCAAGACTCACATGAAATCCACCTTTCTGCCCATGGCGGTCGTGCTGATCGCTCGCTGCTCGTTTCTGCAGTCATCCATTTTGAGAGCGGATGAAGGCCCGACTCCGAATGGTGTTCGAGCCAAGACGCAACCGGATCGGACGAGGTAACTGCTGCTTGATTCGCGCATCGTGGAGAGCACACGCAACGTCAAACTGACGGTGGGGACTGTCAAGAAGCGCGCGGACAATCCCCTGTTCCTGGAGGACAAGCCGTGGGAGCCTCGATTCGATAACGTCTAACGGTTGCCTAAGCAGCTTCCCGCAGCGTTGTGATCATGATGGAAGCGATTGCAAGTCTTTTCTTCGAATACGACCGTGGTTGTCGTTCGGGATCGGACGAGATCGAAACTGACGTTTTTCCGAACTGTAAGTCACTTCATCAGATCAGCTCACCCAAACTGCCGACGCTGCTGCCAAATGATTCTGTTCTGACGCCAAGGTGCTGAAGCATCGTAACGAAGAGGTTGCAGAGCGGCTGGTTGTGATCGCGACGGAAGGCCACGTGCTGACCATGCTTGAGACCGCCACCGGCCAGCAGAATGGGCAGGTTCGTATTGTCGTGGGTGTTAGCGTCCCCCATGTTGCTTCCGAACAGAATCATCGTGCGATCCAGCAGTCTGTCTTCATCTTCACGAGTCTCGGCAAGCTGTGAGAACAGTTTGTGAAGCAACATCATCTGCTGATGATCGGCATCGATGAGCTGTTGTACCTTTGCTTCTGACTGACCGTGGTGGCTAAGGTTGTGGTAGCCGTCGGTTGTGTTCTGATCAGGATGCAGTTTGAAGGGGGGAGTCGCGAAGGCATCGACCATCAGCGTGATGATGCGTGTTGAATCGGATTCGAATGCGAGGCGAGCCATCGACAACATCAGGTCGAATTTCTCGAAGAACTGCTTCTGGTCCCGAATGTCGTCTGGCGGTCGCTCATCGGTGGTCGGTTTCGGCCGCAGTTCCCATTGTCGCGCAATCTCCAGACGCTGCTCAATCTCGCGCACCGAAGTGAGATACTGATCGAGACGCGATTGATCATCGCGACCGAGCACTCTTCGGACCTGACGCGTGTCATCCAGGAGCGTGTCGAGAATGCTGGCCCGTTCATCGAGTTTGTGCAACTGCCGCTTGACCGCTGAAGGATCACCCTGAACGAACATCTTGCGGAACAGATTCGACGCACTGTCTTCAGCGGGCAATAGCACGCCGTCCCGAGTCCAGGAGAGACTACGATTAGCTTTGTCCAGATTCACGCCCAAGTTAAGGGTAGGAAACCGGGTCATCGGCTCCAGTCGCAACGCGGCGAATTGATCGAGCGAGATCGTGTTGCGAAAGCCACTCTTGGTCGGTCCGCGAGCCGCCGTGAGAAAACAGTTTTCCGTGCTGTGTCCGCCATCGACATCCGGATGCGACAGGCCGCTGACCACCGTGAAATCATTTCGGAACTCGGCTAGGTCCTGCAGATAGGGTGAAAGTTCGTAGTCACGTCCAGATGTTTTCGGAAAGAATTGCTTCGGTAGGACGCCCAGATTGTTCGAGATCAACAACATCCGCCGAGGTATTGGTGACTCGCTTTCCTTTGCGAACGCGGGGTGGAGACTCTGCAGTAGAGGCAACGCAAGTGTGATGCCGGCTCCTTGGAGGAACCGACGACGGGACGGGTTTAATTGATGATTGTCGAGTGGTGATTTTTGATTGTTGAAGTGTTTCATTTTCCTGACTTCTCTTCGGCTGTCTTGACGCTCGTTACAAAGATGGCGATCAGTTCGTCGCACTCTTTGATGATTTCCGCCAGTCTTTCCGGAGGACACAACCCTTTGCGTTCGATGATACGTAGCCAGACCAATACTTCTCTGAGTTCTTTCAAACAGATCTTCATTTAATGAGTAACGTCTCTGCGCGATTCACCGCTCTGCGGTTCTCCATCATTCGCTCTGCGCTTCTCCTTCATTCAACGCTGGCGATGTGCCTGACCGAACAAGTTGACCAGTGATGTGATTTCCTGCGTTGGTGTTCGGCAAAGCCTCGGTCACGTTCATCACGCAAACGGCAAAATCTTTCAGTCGATCTTCAATATCACCCACCTTCATCCAGTCTCTCTCTTTCCTTCTACAATCAAAAATCACCACTCGACAATCATCAATCCGCTTTTTCCCCGAGAAACACTCGGCTCTGCACCAAAGCATGAACAAGATCACGCACTCCATACCCCTCCGATTCGCACGCATCGAGTATGGACTCAATCTCCGCACGATCCGAGAACCGAACCTGCGTACCGGTCGCATAAAGCGTGAATTGGTGCAAAAGATTGCGGGCCAGTTGGCGAGGGTTGCTCACGAGCAAGGATTTGAGTTGGTGAATGTCTCGGAAGCGGCGACCGCTGAACAGTTTGCCGCTGGCGTCGACGGGCACGCCAAGGGTGTAGACGAAGTCGTGACCGGCACGGTCGATGCCGGTGACCGATTCTCGCTGTTCAAGATTCTGTTCAATGCCTCGATAACGTGTTCGCCAGCCGCCCAGGACATCGAAGTTCTCAAGTGCCAGACCGACAGGGTCGAACCTCGCATGGCAACCGGCACAGGATTCAGATTTGGTGTGCAGAGCCAACAGCTCGCGAATCGTCTTGGCCCCACGAATGTCAGGTTCCACCGCTGGGACACTCTTGGGAGGCGGCGGTGGTGGTTGCCCAAGCAAACGTTCCATGATCCACGCACCACGAACGACGGGCGATGTCGAAGTGCCATTGGCGGTCAGTTTCAAGATCGCAGCCTGAGTCAGCAGGCCGCCATAGGGGCTGTCGTCGGGCAACGCGACTTTTTGCATCTGGGATCCACTGAGCGGGGCCAGTTCATAATGCTTTGCGAGACGATCGTTGGCGTAAACAAAGTCGGCATCGACTAACACACTCGCTGAGAGATTGTCGTGAATCATCGCGCTGCAAAAGGTGCGAGTTTCGCGCTCCATCGACTCGATCAGGTAATCATCAAAGCGGTACTCTGGATGCAAGCGAATATCCGGTTCATCGCGTCGAATGTTGCGCAGATCGAGCCAGTAGTCAGTGAAATTCTCAACGAACCGATCGAAGCCGGGACTGTTGATCAGCCGATCGGTCTCGCCGCGAAGGGTGTTGGCATCGCGGAGCTTTCCCGCGGCGGCCAATCCCATCAACGCGGCATCCGGCCGCGTGTTCGTCAGGAAATGCGACAGCCGCGAGGCAATGGCATATTGATCGAACTTGCCAGTCGCTGGATCAGACGGTTCGCGCAGATAGAGAAAGTGGCTGGAACAGAGGAAAGCCTTGTAACCGGCGAGCAACGCTTCGGGAAACGGGCTTCCCTGATCGAGCCGTCGTTGAATGAGCTGCTCGAACCGAACAAGTGCTTCCGTGGGGACAGGCTCTCGGGCGGCGAGATCGACGAACCTTCTCAAAAGACGCCGTGCATCTTCAGTCGGATTCTCGGAAGTGACCTCGGGGTCGAAATCTTCAAACAACACTCTATGCGATGGGGGCGGCCACGACTGCGGTGGTAACGGACCTTCGACTTCGAGCCACTGAAAGGCAACACCAGTTTGGCCCCCTTCTGGAAATGGTGGATACCGGTAGGTCGGCGGGCCGCCGTTGACGTTGCGAGCCAGCGGCACCGGAAGACCAAGCAGGCTGTACTCGAATGTCTCTGTCGGGAGTAAACGAACGGTCGTCTCATAAATGGCGGGTTTGGGCTGTATGTCCATGATTCCACCGGTGGCTCGGACATCGCCGGAGACGTCCGGGCCGGACGGCTTGCGGGCGCGAAACGTCATCGGTATCGGATCGGTTGCCGGTTGCAGTTGATATCCTTCCGTTTGCAGGACCGCCCGCGCGGAAAAACGGACTCGGTATTCACCCGGAAGCCTCGCCACGAATCCGCGGGGATATCCGAAATAGGGCCAGTGAGCAGATCGGAACAGCGCTAGTTCCAGTGTGGAATCGTCCTTGAGAGTTTCCAGTTCCTTCGCGCCGACTGCCTTGTTGTCCTTGGCGAAGAACATAGCCTCCCGTCCGCCATAGGTGTTCTTGGGCGTAAACAGCCTGGTTCCAACGGCGCGATATTTTGTGATCGGAGGCGGCTTCGGTCCGTCGGCCATCGCTTGTTTCAACGCGGCGTCGGCTGCGTCGAGGTACGCAGCCAACTGCACTCGTGACATGTCCAGCGCGGTCGCGGTCTTATTGAACCGATGGGACTCGCGATCTTCCGGCAGCATATCGCGAATATCGAGAAGCGGCATCTGCAGCACATCTCGCAGATTCTGCTCGTACTCTTCCCGCGTCAGTCGTCGCAACGGCCCGCGACCGTTTGTAATGACATCGGCGCGTTCTGCTCGTGCAATCGTATCGTTCAGAGCTTTGAGCATCGTCTGGCGATCAGGATCGGACAACATTGCGGAATCGGGCGGCATCTCACCGGAACGAATGCGATCATGAATCAAAATCCAGCGGTCGCGCAGCTCCCGATCGTCGAGCGTCCAAGCCAGCGAAGCAAGATTGAGTCCCCCTTCCGCCGTCGCACCCTCATGACAGTCGAAGCAGGTCTGTCGGAGCAGTTCTCCGAGTGGTTCGGGAAGTTCCTCCGCGATTGACTCTGTCACGATTGACTCTGACGCGACGAGGCAAAGAACAAAACACACTGCGCCTTTCAAACCGATCCGTTGAAAAACATCCTGAATGGTCGTTAGCCTTAGCGGCGTTAGGTTTGTCAGCTTCATCTTACAGATCGTTTAACGTCCGTATTTTGGAAAAATGTCCGCGGTTGGAAAACGGTTTTCGCATGTGACGCTGGAATCTTTCAGGTACTCTTCGTGGGGAATGCGCAGGTCGGGCCAGGACGCTGGGAGGACAGGGACGACTCTTCCCAGCCGAATGCCCTCAGTGATAAAGTCCATTTCAAAGTGGAACTGGATCCCGCTGCTTCCGATGGAAATCTCGTCTTCCATTTGCGTGTCATCCAAAACGGGACCTTTTGAGGCACCACTATACCATGCCAATACTTTTTGCTCTGACTACGATGAAACACGGTTGTTTCCCAAGGTTCCCAATCCCTTCGGGTGTACTTTTCCGGTATTCCAAGCTCACCGGAATCAGCTTGAACCAGAGCCTTCTGGATTATTCTTAGTCATTCGCAGCCTTCACCGTTTTGGGCTATCTCCTGAACAATCCGTCCGAATTCCGTTTCCGGCATTTTCAAACACCGTGCTCACGAGAGTGGCGTCATCCCTTACACGAGCCGCCTTTCG
This sequence comes from Rubripirellula sp., assembly GCA_029213145.1. Taxonomy (GTDB): domain Bacteria; phylum Planctomycetota; class Planctomycetia; order Pirellulales; family Pirellulaceae; genus Rubripirellula. The sequence continues at coordinate 13,529 of JARGNK010000045.1, forward strand.
GTGATCACCCCCCTTCCGCTGATAAATCGCAGCGTTGTAACGAACCCCCAGCGTTGCAATGAACCCCCAGCGTTGCAACGAACCCCCAGCGTTGCAATGAACCCCCAGCGTTGCAATGAACCCCCAGCGTTGCAATGAACCCCCAGCGTTGTAATGAACCTTGGGTGGTGTCACCGAGTTACCGCACCACGCTGTAAGACCTGCAACTCGGTAGCCGAGCCTTGCCAGTTCATTGATCCGGTTGTCTCTGATTCCATGCAACGCTTGAAGCCAAACAGTCAACGCCATTCTATTTAAACGGCCTAGACAAAAGCACTTTTGATTCGCTTGCATTAGTTCCGATTTGTGCGATCTTCACGTACCGCCTTGGGCTCCCGCGAGCGGAGGTTAAACCACTCCTCGTTGATCGGCGTCGCCCGTGGAATAACAGCTACATTGATTCGTTCCATGGCGAGCTTCGTGATGAGCCACCCAACGGAGGAATCGTTGAGGCGATGATCGAGGCGAAGGTACTGATCGAACGTGGTCGCAACACTCGCAGCCCAACACGATCCGTCGACACAGCTTGCTGGGTGATCCGCCCCCGGCGTCGGAAGCCTTCACTCACTAAGAAACTGGTATCGTTCGTGGGGGCTCATCAGCGAATCGAGAGACTTGAAGGCCCCATCAACCAAGCGGTCGGTTTCTGACGTGCCTTGAGAGAGTCATTGATCAGCAACTGCAAGGTGTCCGTGTTGAGACCTTGTGTTCTCAGAAGTCTGAGGGTGATGGAATTCGCCTCGATCATTCTTCCGCCAAGGCGATCGATCGAAATGATGTCCTCGTCCTCACTTCCCAACAAGCTGCTGAGATCCAAGCCTGATTTGGTCACGGGTCGATGGGTCACCTTGTATTCGTCCCCAAGTTCTGCCTTCTTCGCGATGTGCCGAATGCAATCGTCGACCCCGCCGATTTGATCCACCAGTTTTTTCCGGACCGCCTGGCTGCCCGACCAAACTCGTCCACCGGCAAGCGTGCGTAGCTTTTCCACCGGGATTTTTCTCGCCCCACTGACAAGCTTAAGAAATCGCCCATAAACCGAATCGATCGACTTTTGCATCACCTTTGTTTCATCTTCCGTAAACCCTCGGTCGAGTGAAAGCAGGTTCGCGGATTCATCAAGTTGAATATTTTCGGTATGCAAACCAATGCGCCTCATCAAAGCCCCGCCACTCAGCTTCATGGCAAAGACACCAATCGATCCGGTGACCGTGCCCCGCTCGGCGTAGACGGGCGTCCCAATACAACTGATCCAATATCCACCGGACGCGGCGACATCGCCCATGGAAATGACGGTCGGCTTCTTTTCGGCAAGCTTCTTCAATGCTTGGCGGATCGCTTCGCTGGCCGTCGCACTTCCGCCCGGCGAGTTGATTCGAACGACAACGCCTTTCACTCGATCCTCGTCTGTCAGCTTTTGGATTCGTTCCACAGTCGGTCCCGCCGCGATCGAACCGGCACCTCCCTCATCGACGATCGCACCACTCAAGTGAAGCACGACAATTGTGTTGTCTTGGACGGAACCATTTGAACTGTCGCCAGCCATGAGTTCACCCATCAACTGGAAGAAAGAGACGTCCTTTTTCGCTGCTTTCTTTGGCGTGACCCAATTCAGATTTTCGCCAATATCTTCGCCGATCGCTTTTTGCATCGCTCCGTACGGTGCCAGCTTGTCAACAAGCCCTTTGGCCAACGCTTCCTTTGCGAGCCAAATTCGTTGAGACTGCATCTCTCGCACATCAGCCGTTTTAAGCCCACGGCCTTTCGCGATGCGATCCACCGCCGCATCGTTGATGGACGTCAGCATGTCCAGATAATGTTGACGCAAGTGATCGCTCATTCGTGCATTCAAATAAGGCTCCACCGCGCCCTTGAAGTCGCCGGCGCGAACTACGGATGCTTTGACCCCGACCAAATCCAACGCGTCACGATAAAACATCGATTGCATCGAAACGGACGGAAAATCGACCTCCCCAAAGTCGGCCATGTAGACGGTATCGCACATCGATGCAATTTCGAGGGCCTCGCGGCTTGCTGATTCCAGCCATGCATGCGTCTTCTTGCCAGCGTCCGTTACCTTCTTGATATGGCGTGAAAGCTCATCCAGTTGAGCCGAATTCATGGAGAAACCTGAGGACAAATCCACGACCAAATGATCGAAATCATCGTCATCCGAAAAGCTATCAAGAAAACGTGTTAGTTTAAAAAAGGAACGCTTCGCGCCAGGACCGCTTCCAAGCAACGAAAGGGGGTCAAGCCCGGCTGGCTGGACCAGGTCGACATAGTCGCCACTGATCTTGATCTGGCGAACGCCGATCTTTGGTTGCGGGGCTTCTTTCTTCGCTGCGGGAGCTGGCTTCTTTGTCCCCTTCTTGTCTGCTGGCTTCGCCTTGGGAGTATCGGCAGTCTCCGTTTTCTCTACCTTGGCAGCCTTGCCGTCGGCTGTTTTCGTCGCCTCGGATGGCTTGTCCTGTGCGAGCACAGGGACCGACAGCACGAACACCATCAGAAGGAAGCGGACCGAACGGTGCATAGCAGGACTCACAATAGGTGCAAATTCAAAAGAGGATTGGTGCCCCACAAGTTTAGTCTCACAGGGGTGGGGCATCGAGCATTGGAAATGCTGTTTCCAATGGAAAAATGGAAGAATCGGAGACTCTCCACAACACCCACGATCTTCACCGTACCCTCGACTTGCGCAAACGCCCAGACCCAGCAACTGGGGGGCACGTCTTTGCCCCTGTTCGGGCCGCTCTTCGAATGCTCCCTCCGGTCGATCGCTTCGATGAATCCCGTTCAACTCAACCCACACGATCAGCCTGCCTTGTTTGGGGCGCGCATTTGGCCAGCGGTGTACGTGAGCATGAGGTTAGGTGGCCGCAGGAGATTCATCTACATGGACGCTCGACATCAAATGTCAAAGACGCAGTAATGATCGCTGCAGTTGCTGCCAACACCTTGGCAATGAATCAGTAACCGAGTCCAAGTGTTTGTTCGATGAGAATGAAGGTCAAAACGATGCAAGGCCGGTTCCGACCATCCCGAAATGTCGGTGCGACAAAACCACTGAAGCTTTTGATCAGCGGTTTGAAACCGCATCAATCATTCGCACACTCAAATGGAAAGGGCCAATAGGAATCGGACTCCTCAAATTATCCGAATTTCTTTTGCATGGCCTCTAAAAAAGCATCAAATTGGTCGCCAGGTAATTGGTTGATGCCAGCGGCTGCCTTACGTCCACCGCCGGTCGGGAATTGCCGGCAAAGTTCATCAGCACCTTCTTTGCTTGCCAGCGGTGCTCGAACACTCACCAAGTACTCGCCCGATGGTAGCAAACTTGCTAAGGCATGAGCGCGATTCGGATTCTCACGTGCCAGCTGATTACTGTAGACACCACTTACACGTCGAGAAAAGGATTCATTAGGAAACGCAAATGCCGCGCATTTTTCCGTTTTCAGTACCGGCTCGATAGACTGAGCCCGGCTCATATCGCTGTCGAATCCATCACTCAACGTTTTGAACGTGGAGTCTGACGCGATGAATTCCAACGGGTCAGCGTACGGTTGAATCTTGCGGTAAAGTTCATCCGGTGCAAAATACAAGTCGCCCAACGTGCTTCCATAGCCGTTGTAGTTCAGCAAGGTTCCAAGCGTTTCTAGTTTCCCAAGTTCTGAATCGTCCAGGTTAAGGGGACTGGCCGCCAACCGTGCTGCATCGTGTAGGTTGTCACCAAACAATGCGGTGACTGCCCACGCAAGAAATGCACCGTCTAGGCTCCGGTTAACCAACAATCCAGTGCAAACATCTCCCGCGGTGTCAATGTGCGTTTTTAAGTGCGCTGAATCGGGGATTTCACCGGCAAAGTGATGGTCGAAATAGGTGACTGGAACATCCTCGGCAAGGATCCGCATTAAGTCGTCACGATTTTTGTCCAGCGAAATATCAAGCACGGTGACTGTGTCGCCAGGCTGAGCATGGACGCGTTTGAGTAGATTGATATCGCGTTTAACACCGGTGACCAACGTGCTGCCGCGTGGATCGGCCAATCGCAGTTGATGCAAAGCGCAGATCCCATCCGCATCACCATTAAAAACATCGAAATGAGTCATGCGTTAATTCCCGCTGGTAAGCTTGCGAACGAAATTGCGACCTGCAGCTAGAACAAAATCGGTCTTACGAAAAAAATCGGTGACCACATTCCAACGACACGACGATTTTATCGCGTGGAACTGAATCACCAGTGTGATATTCCTTAAGATCAAAAACTTCTCGAGGCTGAATGACTTAGCACCAGTTTATAGATCAATTACCTGGGTGAGGAGGGAACTATTTCAAGGCACGTTGACTCGCAACGGGAATACTCGACGATCACGCCGTTTTCCTAAGTTCGTTGATCACCCTCTTGCAATGGTCGGGATCGACTGGCTTTTTTTCAAGTCGCTTCGGCAAGTTTCAACGCATCCAGCAGCAGCTCCGTTTTCGTTTTATCTAGCTCAACTTGCTTTGTTGCCTGGAGGGCCAATCCAACGAGCGAAACCAGGCCAGGACGGAATATCTAACCTTTCTGAAGCACAGCAGAGATTGGCTGACCAGGGCGGACCTGCGCCCTCGCAAGCCCACTCTTTATCGCCTTGCTCACTGGCTTCATCACCAGAGCGGAAAACAGAAAAGATCACTCAACGCGAATCCCGCATTCACCATTTACGAATTAGCACGCATGCCTACGACATAGAGTACAGAATTCGGGGAAGACTCACGACGACGGAGCATCCCTCGCTTTCCTTGCTCATTCGATGACTCGTATCAGAAACCCCTCGTCGATTCCCTCAATCACTTCCGCTCCATCATTGCTGGAACGATTCGCGTGGGAGCTGTCTTGAGCATTTTCCCCATCCCTTTGTTATGCGACGTGATCGCGATGATCAGATCCAGCTCTTCAACGATTAAGATAAATTGACCACCGGCTCCGCGACCTGATTTCATGTCATACGTCTTTCCATCAACGTCGACGTCGTTCCGCCACCAAAAGTACCCATACGATGTATCTTGTGGGTTGGTGTGAATTCGGGAGGTTGCTTTTCTGACAAAAGCGGCGGGAATCAATTGCTCCCCGTCCCATTTTCCGTCGTTATGGATCAGCATTCCCCACTTGATCATATCCCGCGATCGGATGCTACTTCCAGCGGCAGACTTCGGCAGTCCACTAACGTCATCCTGCCATCCAAAATTAGAAATCCCCAACGGCCCAAGTAATTCCCCATTGATGAATTCACGAGCCGTTCCGGGCACAACGGATTCAATCACCTGCATCACGATTGACGGGTCGGACGACTGGTATTTGTACTGCTTGGACGCTGTCGTGACGGGCGTCGTATTTTCGAAATAAGCCTGAACCTGACCTTGACCATTCAACAGACTTGGCGTTTTTCGCAGTCTTGCAACTGTTTCTTTGTCAACGCGAATTCCAGAGTGCATATTCAATGCATCGTTCAAGGTGATCGTATCACACCCAGCAGCAAGTTTGCTGCGATCAATCTCGGTTAGAAAATCGAGCACGGGGCGATCCAAGTCGGACATCTTCAGATACCCCAATTGAATAGCGCGTCCCAACGCTAATGCCGTATAGGACTTGGTGATCGACATTTGATAATGCGGATAATTGGCTCGCCCACGTCGATAGTAAGACTCAAAAATCAGTCTGCCATCATGGTGAATCAAAAGGCTATCGACTTCACCGTGCTGGCCCGCAGCAATTTCTCGGGCAAGTGCAAGGACCATCTCTTGGTTGCCGCTATCACTCCCAAGTTCGCCTACTTCGATTCCGTCGGCCATATCCTCCGGTGCGACGTCAAGAAAGGGCTGCTTGAGATCTGGTAGCTTCTGCTCCTTGGCGAAAGAAACATCATCGGACGATAAATCGACGATTTCGGGTGCCAGCCCGTTTACCTCTTTCCGCGAATCAGCTTCCTCTGTCTTCATCGCAGTGGCAGGCGACAGCTTTTCCGATGAATTTTTCTGCCCAGTGCGTTTCGCTAGTCGACCTGCTTTTCTTTTCGCCAACTCAGATTCGGTGAGCGCGGTTTTGGTTACCCCCTGCGTGATCAGTTCTCGCGCCGGCTTGAAATCATCCGTAATGAAGCTCGACGCGGGCAAGCCTGCTGAGTTGACAAGACTGATGGCGGGATCAGCGACTTGCTTGCGAAAGAGATACCGCACGTATTTCGGATCACTGACCTCGGGGCTCGTGACATGAACTTGATCGCCAACAATCCTTGCATATGCCGACACGTACGCACCGTCGGCACCAGCGATTTCAAAGAAGTCGAGGCTGGAGTTGTCACCGCTTGGATTACGCAGTCCGTCAGCGACATGTCGGAAAGTTATTTCAGCTGTGCTTCCGCGATACTCAACACCTTCCAGCAATGGCCCCGAGTATTGCAGCTTCGTCCTGCCATAATCCTTGGCCAGTGCCCATAGAGCCAGACGCTGTCCCGCATACTGCTTGTCATGCGGATGCAGACTCGGACCGTGATCATAAAAGACCGCCATCCCGGTGTTTTGCGTGGTCGCCAACGCGCGTCGCATCGAATCTCGCAACCAGGGCCACTCGCCGGTCGCATCCTGAGTTGGCACTTGAACGTAATAAAATGGAAAACTGCGTTCGGGTAAACCGCTGCGACCAGCAAATAGCTGTCGCCAATTCTCAATCATGAAGGGCAGCAGTTGCCGATACTCGTAACCGGTCTGGGCCTTTGCATTTCGCTCGCCCTGGTACCAGATCACACCTCGAAAACTGACCGGTACGATCGGTTCGATCTTGTCAGCGAATTGAACACCTGGGTTTCGATTTTCCTGCACATCATTCCAGCCCTCTGGGATGCCAAGTCGCTTGCGGATTACCTCCGCATCCACCTCAGGGATCCAAGCCTGAATGGGAGTCCCGGAGTTGTAACGCAGGATCAGCCCAATCGGAACATCCAACTCCCGGTACAGCCTTTCGCCGAAATAGAATCCGACGCGGGAAATCGTCCGTTGTGTTTTTTCATCGATCCCCGTCCAACCGTGACGAGTCGACACCCGCATTCGGGACAAGCCTCTATCGAAATACTCTGGCTCGATAAAGCGATTCTTCGCGGAATTAAACGAATCAGCCATATTCGACTGCCCGCTGCACAGCCATACTTCGCCAACCAGCACACCAGAAAATTCCAATCTGTTCTTTCCTTCAACAAGCAACGTCTGCTCTTGCTGAGCCGTGGCGAGTGGATCCAACCGGACCATCCAATTCCCATCGGTTCCTGCCTTCACCTGCTTGGACTGACCCGCAAACTTCACAGTGACTTCTTCACTCGGATCGGCCGTTCCCCAGATCGGCACGGGCAAATCACGCTGAAGCACCATATTGTTTGAGAAGATTGCTGGGAGCGTCACATCCGCATGCGTCCGCGAAGACGCCAACGTTAACGCAAAGAACGACACATTCAATAAGACAACAAATCGGTGTATTCGATTCATTCTTGAACAGATACCGGGGTTAGGTGAGGAGTTCGCCGCATTATAGGTAAACCTATTTGTGATTGGCGAACTAACTTGTTTCATTCATTGCTAGGATGCTTCTTCAGATCGCGAAGGCGATGAAACCAACGCACCACGATTTCCAAACAACAACGCCCGCAAAGAGACGGGATGTTTCTCCCGAATCGCTCGAACTGCCCGCCACGACCTATGACGTCTTCTTCTCACTGTTTCTGGAAATTCACTCTTTTTGCCAATGCATGCGATTCCTGATTGGCCCCACACGATGACATCAGTTGTCTCATCGTTACTCGGCTGTTCAATCAATGGAGCCGCCTGCTGTGTAATGGCTGAACAAACCAGCACCAGGCGATGGCAACGCGGGAAGGGATGCACCATTTAACACCGTTGTCACGAAATTGCACCGCTCAACAGGAGTGTGAATCGTCTCTTCAGTCCATGTGGTCATCCCTGGTTCTCGTTTGCTTCGTCTATCGCAATTCCGGCTACTGCCGGGATTCAGTACTGCAAGTGTGCAGCGCCGTCTCGAGCAATTTGTGCATGTGTTCATCGCGGTAGACATACCAGCTAGTCGCGATCGTCCAACCGCAGAACTCGGCGCTGTGATTCGTTGAGTTGAACAGAGGCTTTGCCGGTGCGTATCGGTTTATCCAGATCACAGAGAACTTCGTTCAGATCAGCGCAAACATGAATTGGGGGACTGCACCGGTAACAGCAAGGCGAATCGCTTTAGATTGCTTTCATTAAGAATTGTGGATGAGTGGAAAGCCAGCACTGCCTTCGCACTCTCTGCATTCCTGCAAAAAAGCAAATGAAAATATCGTAATGATGGACCGAAAAATGTCGCTCGCCGCAATCAGCAAGCTAATCCGGGAAGGCGGTCATTAAAATTCCACGCCTTAAAGTTGCGAATCACAAACTCATGAATTTATTCAACATGAACTACCGATCGATACCGGCAGTTCAAACTTGAAATCAAAGGACTCGCGCTAATTCCGCGTTCGAGGATTCTTTAGCCTTGCGTTTCACAGTAAGACACGATTGAGTCCTCTTTTTGATCGAGCAATCGAACCAAGCCATCAACGTGTGGGTGATGGATTTCCCGCCAATAGTTTTGCCGCAAAGAAATCGACGAGCGATTCGTAGTCGGGTTTCGCGCCGGGGCACTTCAAATGGGCCTCAACGCGTAATTCATCGGTCTTCTCTTTGAGTGCGAGCCCAAATTTAACGTGATGAATGATCCAGCCGCGGACCCGCTGCATGTCAGCTGGTACCTCGGCGGTTGGCGACATCCCGTAGCTCATAAAGATCGGGGGATCGTCGGCGGATATGATCGATAGCGCTGAACAACTCCGAGCAGCTTCGTTCGCTTCCTCCAAGGAACTGGCCCCCCACATCGCCATCCGGATTCTTTCAGGATCCTGTTCATTACCAAGAGGCCGAGAAAGCGAATCGATTTTATATTTTTCTCCCAACAGTGGAGCGAGTTGATCCCTGTAGAAATTGAGATCGTTTGTTGTCTGACCTCCGGCGGTCGCGACACACGTCAGCCGAGTCGACTCCCTCTCGATAGGATCCGTGCTGCCGGGATTTGCCATCTCGTCACTAAAGGCCAACCACATACAAATTTGCGCGCCCGCAGAACCACCGAATGCGGCAACCCGATCTTTATCGAGATTCCACTCATCCGCTTTTGAGCGAAGAAACTGCACAGCCCGTCTTGCGTCGTGATGAGCTGCAGGCAAGGGAGCGGTCGTCACGTAACGGTAATTGATTGCAGCGACCGATATCCCGCTTCGCAGTAGTCGAGAAAGATCATTCGGGTTCAGCTTTTCTTTACTACCCGATTTGAAACCGCCGCCATGGATATAGATGGCCAATGGCGTAGGCCCGTTTCCGTCCGCCAACCAAAGATCGAATACATTCCGTTCGTCTTCGCCATACTTCACGTTTGCAAAACTTGGTGCCGTACCCCCTCGCTTTTTTTCCGGTGCTGCCTTGGCTGGATTTTTCTTGGCCCTTGTGGCAGCCATCCGAAGTAGCCTCTGCTTTTCTGAATCGGAAAGCACGCCATCGCCATCACGGTCGGCCTGTGGAAATCGCTCCAGAATTCGGAGGTTTACTGCGTCCTCCTCGCCATCAGAAAGGACACCATCACCATTGGTGTCGGCCTGCGGGAAGATCTCCAGAACCTTCTTCTTGATCGCATCATCTGCATGCAAGCTAGAAAGAGGTGAGATCGTTGCGATCACGAAGAAAACGATCGATATTTTTGACAAGGTATTCGCCTTTGGTTGAAACGTTGGGTTTCTAGTTGATCCAATGGTAACAAAATCGCGGCTATTCCCGACCGATAGCTGACTCGCGCTGTCGAACTGCAGAACCTTCCCCCCAAGCTCAAGCCCAAGCCCAAGCTCATGCTCATGCTCATGCTCATGCTCATGCTCAGATTGGTGATACCACCACGGGGGTCATTCTCGAGACACTGATAAAATCAATTCGCATCCACCTATTGCTTGCCCATCTCACTCCGCTTAAATCCCGACCCCGTTGTCAGCATCCTCCCAAGGATAGATCACCTCAGGTTCGAACCAAAGACATAAATCCACCGGTGCTCGAACGTGATTGTCTATCGCTGTCACGGATTGACCGACCTCAACAGCGCACTGACGCAAAATCAACGAAAGTGGATCCTGCATGACCGCGATGAAGGATCTTCAGGTCGACACGGCGAATGCTGCATCCCCGGTCATCGCAGATCGATAACGGTTGAATTCGCTACGAAGCTGCAAACAATTCTGGATCAGCGGCGTTTCGTCCATCAGTTCCTCGCTCCCAAGTACCCCGGTGACCGATTTCAGACAGAGCTTTCGAAGAACTTGGTAAAAAAAATGGACGGGCGGAACAGAGAGGACGGCAGTGTGCCTGCCGAACACCTGCCCCGGTTCAGTCAAGAAATAACGCGAATAGCAAGCTTAAGATCCATCCAGCTTGCTGAAAAAGAACAATGCTTCGCGATGTCATGTTAAAACGCCCAGCACCACAGAATCCAAATGACCACTGCAACAACAAAATAAATTAAACGTCAAGCTGTAGACGCTTCCATCGAAGGTTCGCGTTGTTTTTTGGCGTCGTTTTGCCGAAGTTCCCGGTGAAAGCTGCTCAGCGTGCCAATGGTGATGAGATTCACCATCCCTCCGAACTGGACAAGAGTCACGGCGTAAATTCCGAATGTCAAAAACGGCCTGCCGCACTCGCGATGTGGAACTGCAGAATTCATGGCATGAATTAACGCCGGGATACAGACCATTGCCAGTGAACATTGACTTGATGATCGCCCGATTCACGGTCCGCAATATTTTCATTGAACTACGGACAGGGTGTCCAAAATCTGGTTAACGCCCAGGGCTGTGAAGCGTGATTTTAGATGGTCAGCCGGGATCAAGCACGGCAGCGATGAATGATCCACCCGGTCGCAAGCCCTATTGCGGAGCCAAAGAGGAGCCCAAAAGGGATCGATCCAAAGGCAGGCCCCAACGCCAGGCCAACGGCCGCACCGATCATCATCCCATTCGAAGAGAACTGAGCCCTATTGTTCTTGGATACACACTGTTTTACCTCATCTGATTCGCAACCCATCAACTTCCAATCTTGTTTCATGATTCGAATTGTTCCAACCAATTGTATTCGCTTCCGCGGAATGAATCTTGGTTGATTTGTCCTGAATTCCTAGTCGCTAATTGCATTTAAGGTAACAAGCGTATCCTGGGCCGAAATTCAGAGTTCAAGAAATCCACCAGCGCGTCTCATGACTGGAAAGCACTTCTTAACGCTGGCAGTCCGAGCGAGCAAAAAGACAGCTTGGACAGTACCAAAATGCCTCGATCAGACGATTGAAAAATACCTTTCCACCAGCAACCGGACCTGCCTGTAGGTGCCTCGGGTTGAACAGGTTACCGGTGTTGCCTAGCTGCGAATTTAACTAGTTTCGAAGCAAAATAACATCAATCCCTGCAAACTCGAACACAAGTGTTTGTCGTAACGACCACGAACGACTGCGATGCATCCTATCCTGATCAAACGATCTACCAGTATGCCGAATCTTGGTAAGTCAAGCCGGTGGTTGGGTCATGAAAGTAAGCCGAACCAGCTCCGTTACTTGTCGTGTAGTGATAGCTGACCGTCTCGCCAGTCACAACAAATCCAAGCCTGCCGATCGCCTTACCGATATCGTTGGGATTCGAACGGCTTCTTTCGGCATATGAGTCAAGCACTTCACCGTCGCGAGCGAAACGCTCATTGAGAAAGACGTTGAGATCCTTCTCCGCGACCGTGTAAGTCACGTAGCAGTCAAGAAAGTCTCGATGCAAGGTGATGTTGGTAGCCGTCGGTGGAATCAGGGACTGCGCCCGTGGCGGCCAGACGCTGTCTGGACTGTCATGATGGGAATTGACCCCATATATCCAGGCTGGAACCAAAGCAAGCAGGATCATGACCGCAAGAATGACACCGCATACCTTGAAAAAGCATCCGAGCGACGACTGCATCGCGTTGCGTGCGGAAAGGTCTTCGTGCTGCATCTTGTCGTACACTCTGGTCGTTTGGGGCGAAGAAAGCTGAGCTAGAATCCGGAACCGTTCCCCGCCTGCGGCGAGCGTTCGACAGGGAGAAAATGAGCTTAATTCACTCACCTCAACAATCCTAGCTTTGCATTGCAAAGTTTCCGAGAAATGAAAGAAAACTCGCTTCGGCTTTCCCGCAGGCAATCAAGATGCACTGGCACTTTGTGGGCTCATCGAAACAGGACGACTCCATCACCAAGTCACTTCCTACCACCGCGTTCATTTAGGTCCGTTATTCGCAGCCGCTTAGGGCCACTCGTCAGTAATCACTCGTCAGTAATCACTCGTCAGTAATCACTCGTCAGTAATCACTACTCAGGAGATCGAACCCACGTAGATCTGACTGAGGGGGACCTTGAATTTCATTCAATTACTGGCTGAAAGCACCGCACCTTGGACACCGTCATTGTGCGTTTTGATCCCCTCAGCGAAGAATGGACCAAACTCTTCCAAGTATCGGCGGTGGCTCACGTAACTTTCGCTAGGTGAACAATTTCGGGATGGGATTGCCCCTATCAGTGATCGGAACAGGACGATCCCCGTCGTATAGATTTTTCCGGTAATCGACACCAACCGCAGCGCAGATCGTCGCAAAAAGATCTGGAACACTGACGGGATTAGAAACGATTTTTTTTGCGAGTTCATCCGTTTCGCCCCACGCTCCACAATGCGATAAACCGCCCCCTGCAAGAACGCAACTGAACGCCGTTCCTTGATGACCTCGCCCACCACCGCTATCGAATTCCGGAGGCCGTCCGAATTCAGTCGTGATGACGACCAGTGTCTTTTCCAACATCTTTTTTGCTTCGAGATCAGAGAGCAGCGTGGCGACCGCTGTGTCTAATTCGCGAATGAGCTGGTATTGGTTCAAAATACCTTCATTGTGAACATCCCAACCAATCCCATTTAGGAAATTGAGGTTGTGCGAAACTTCAATGAACGACACGCCACGCTCGATCAATCGGCGACTTAGCAGACAGCGTTGTCCAAATTCACCACCGTAACGACTGCGAAGATCGGCTGGCTCACGATCTAAATCAAAGACACCCATAAACTCTGGACCGCTCAATTTCAAACTTTGTTCGATGGCAGCGTCATAATCGAGTAGCCGCTGATCAATCGTAGGGTCAGCGTTGCGTTTCAAAGCGGCCAAAAACTCTTTCCGCCTAGACTGCCTTTGCGGGGTGATGCCATCCGGCCGAGTCAGACCGGCTGGTCCCTGATTGGTATCGGTCAGATACAAATAGCTGTCACGTGTGCCAAGAAACCCGGGACCGCGGGTCACGTTTGGGTAGCCGATCAAAACATACTTGGGAACGGATTCGTCGGTTGCACCTCGTTCGTGTGCAATGATCGACCCCAGCGATGGATAGGTAATCGTTCCACTAATTGGCCGTCCGGTGTGCATTCGGTTGGTCGCTGCGGCATGTTCATCGATCATCTCATGGTGGACGCTCCGCACCGCGGTAACGCGATCCATCAGGGTTGCGAGTTGCGGCAGGTGCTCACACAACTGAACTCCAGGAACCGCCGTTTCGATCGAGTCATAGTAGGCGCCCGCTAGTTTCTTCTTTGCGTCACCTTTTCTTTTGGGATCGAATGTATCGATCTGTCCCATTCCGCCTCCCAACCAAATCGAAACGACATGCTCGGCCTGACCCACAATCAGCTTTTCATCGCCGCGTCCTGGCTGGGGTAACGCGAAGCCACCACCAACTGCTCCACCCATTGCCAAAATCTGTCGGCGATTGAACGAGGCTAAGGACTTATTGTTTGATTTCTCACTTTTCATTACGGCATCCAGACAAATTCACGATGATTGATCAGACTCCACAACGCGTCTTCATAGACAGCGCGCCACTCTGTCGACAACCGAGGGTCAGGGGGTGGCCCAGCTTTTACGCGTCGCTCCATTTCCAACTGTATTTCGTTAGCCTTCGCTCGGCCGTGATTGAACCATGTCACCTGGGGTAAGCGTGGAAGCTTATCGACCTGCTTGACCCTCGCAGTAGGCACAATTCGTGATTCAAAACCGACCGACAGCAAGCTTGTGAATGACTCTCGTTCTGCCAGCTTGGGGCGGCGGCTGAAATAACGCAGAAAGAGAGCATCGACCAGCGCATCGGGCGTCGCTACTGCGACAGCGAGATCTGCCATTTCGCTTTGATGCGACGCCCGAGTCAATGCAACGGACAGGGCACCGTTGGCCAGCACACTCGGCTGGAGAACATTCGCGTCAGATTCTCGCTCCGCAATCGGCATTTGCCTGGCGCCGGTCCACCCGAACGCTTCCAGCACATCAACGACTGCTCGCGCCTTCGGTAGCGAGAGACTCGGTCGATCACGTTCGTTTTTCAAATCACCAAACATCCAAGCCCGTGTCGGCTTACCTAATGTCTGGCGTTTGCCAAGTTCGCGACGTCCGTCATGCACGAAAGTCAATTCCTCCACGTCAATCGGTTGCCCTGTGACATGGTGCAGTGAATCGACAATCTGTTCGGCTGTCAAACTGCGTCGTTCGGGTGCGTTGAAGAACCGCAGCGGGGCCGATACCTCAAGATTCTTTCCAACGGCCGCACGCTGGTAAGTGTCTGAAGAGGCAATCAAACGCACGATGTGACGAAGATCATAATTGTGCGTGATCAACTCACTCGCCAACCAATCGAGCAACTGTGGATGACTGGCGGTTTGGCCTTCCCAGTCGTGCACCGGCTCCACCAAGCCAGCACCAATCAACTTTCTCCAGACTCGATTAACGATCACCCTAGAAAAACGTGCATTCTGTGGAGCGGTCATCAACGCGGCCAGTCGCTCGCGTGTATCAGTCGGCTTTCGCATGAGCCGATCAATTTCCTCGTTATCGGAAACCCCCGTTACCGAAGCGAATGGCCATTCGGCAGGCACAGCCTGATTCGCCGCAAGCGTGACTTGAATCAATGACTGTCGGATTTTTTGATTTTCGAAAAACGCAGCCGGCACCCGACTAGTTGAGGGAACGGTCACAGGCTTACGGCTCAACATCGCCGCCAGCGAGTAAAGGTCTTTCTGTGTCGTGTCGTGATACGGCGAATCATGGCACCGTGCACACTGCATTTCGATTCCCAGAAGCGCGGATGCAAGGATATGCCCCTTGGCAGCGAAAGGAGCATCATTCTCTGCGGCGATTCCGAAACCAGCACTCCCACCTTCCGCAGCACCACCACGCATCAGGATCAATTCTGTCACCAGTCGATCGAGCGGTTTTCGATCTCGCAATGAGTCGTACAGAAACCATCGAAAAGGTCCAGTGCTGTTAAGCGAAGCATTGATCAGCGTTGGATTCTCCGCGAGCAGATCGAGCCAAAAGCTCATCCACCCGTCAGCAAACCGTTCATCTGCCAACAGGGTCTCGATCAGGCGGTCGCGTTTACCGGGCGTCTCATCAGCCAGGAACGCTCTAGCGGCATCCTCGGTTGGTGGAACTCCGATCGTATCAAGATAGATTCGCCGCAAGAAAGCTGCATCGCTGATCTTCGGTGACAAGACCACCTCAGTCTGATCGAATGGTGGCGCGGGCCACACCGCACCGGAACGGACCCATTGCTCCAATAGTTCAATCGCCGGTTCTGGTAAACCACCATCGGTGGGCGGCATATCACCAGCTCGAATGCGAGCGATCAGTTCACTCGCGTCTAGGTCACCAGGAACAATTGCGGCGTTGCCAGAATCTCCCGCTTGAAGTGATGCGGGATGGGAGTCTAGCTTCAAACCACCTTTGTCTTTTTCCCCATGACACCGAAAACAGTTCTCGCGAAGAATCGGCAGCACGTTTCCGTAGAAATGATTCGCTTGCTCGGCATCAACCGTAGACGAAGCAACGATTGCTTGTTCAATTTTCGACCTGACGAATGCATCAATCGGATGCGACCCTCTGGGCGGCGGCGAAACAGGGTTTTCGTTCGCCCAAACTTGCGCAAGCTCATGACGGTCACTCCAAAAGGAATCCTGTGACTTAGAGGCCTGCCGACGTCTTTGATCGTCGAATTTTTCCAGCGACGCTTCAATCGAAGACAGAAGCGGTTCAATCGCGGCATCTGTTAAGGGGACTCGATTTGCTCCCGTGCCAAGCAGTTGGTACGACTTTCCATCTTCGGCGAGTATCGCCACACAAACCTCGCCGGTCTCTGTGCGATGTTTGTTTCCGCCAACCACAAGTTCCAAAACCACCCGTGTTTTCCCCGTGGGAGATGGTTGTATCGTCGCCTCTCCAAATACTTCCTGTTGATGGTAACCATGAACACGGGCGCCCTCGATTGGCGGCTCGGCGATTGGCGTAACCGGCTCTTCACCATCGGGCGGACTTTTCGTAATCGGTTCTGTTCTTGTGACGACTTTGCCATCAACCCACAAACGACCAAGGGCACGACCCCGCATCATGAATTGTCGATGGCCAGGAGGCAGCTGAACGTCGGCAACCATTCGCAACAACACGGGATCCTTCCAGCCCGTCCGAATTCCCCACGCATCGTATTGCAACGGAATTCGTGGCAGCAGGAATCGCTCCCCGACCCAACGCACCGACTCTGCCGGCCACACTTCGCCGTTGTTCAACCAGCGATCGTGGGCTGGCATTCCCTCGCACAGCTGAACCAACACTTGACCTTGGGGAACATTCGCAAATTCAGGCATCACTTCTGCCGCACGTTTGACCACCCGTGGTTCGCCAACGCGATTGAAACGCGACGCGATAATCTCATCATTCAGCAGATCACGATGAATAGCAATCGCGTCGAGCATTCCGACAAAGCCGTTACCAATTCGAATCTCGTCATCATCGACAACCGGCTGCTCGCTCGTTGCGCCGCCGTAACTCCAAACCCCTTGCGTCGATTCGCCATTGATCCAACCACGAATCGTTTTTGGATCACCAAAGCGATATGCAATGGCAATGTGGTGCCAACCCGAATTTACTGGAAAACCGTCCTTCGAATCCCAACGATGCCAGTGTGCTTCGCCTTTTGACCGTTTTGTTGCGAATAGAAAACTCAGTTTCGCTTCGTCCTTGGCACCAACTACCCGCAAAGACCAATTCTGATTGTCGCGGGAAAACTTGGGCGATCCGGTTCGCCCCTTCCCGATGACGTAGCTGACTTGACCCGCACGAAGGAGAGTCGGGTTCACCCAAGCTTCGATCGTGATGGCATCGCCGTTGCTAAAATCAAAGTCACTATCGGAACCTTGGTCGGCTGCAGACAAGTAAGCAGTGGAATCAACTTGCGCCGCGTTGTTATTATCCGCCAGATCAGGGAACTCCGGCGGCCGCGGCCCAGCTTGATCACGCTTGACGTTGCCATTCGCGGTCAACGGAGTCACCTCTTCGGCATCGAAATGCCATTCCACCACCGGTGAACCAGGCTCACCCACCGTGAATGCGATCGCTGCAAGGAAGAGAACCGTTTCCAGAATCATCTCAAGACCTCTTTGATGACATGTCCATGGACATCTGTCAGTCGTCGCTCGATTCCATTGTGATAGAAGGTTAAACGCGTGTGGTCGACACCCAAAAGGTGCAGGGCGGTTGCGTGCAAATCATAGCTATAAGCCGGATTTTCAACCGCTTGATAACCTAATTCGTCAGTGGCCCCGTACCCAACACCACCTTGAACGCCACCGCCAGCAAGCCAAGACGTGAAGGCCCCCGCATTGTGATCTCGGCCCTTGCCGACACCACCTTGGGAAGCTGGTTGCCGCCCAAACTCGGTCGTGCAAATAACGAGTGTATCGTCGAGCATTCCTCGTTGCTTCAGATCTTTCAGTAACGCGGATGCACCGGAATCGAGAACGGCACCCCAATAACCGTGATCGCGGTTCAAATCTTCATGACTGTCCCAGTTCGGACGAATCTTTTTGGCGGTAGTATTCTCTGCACCACAATAGACTTGCACGAAACGCACACCCCGCTGCACAAGACGCCGGGCCAGTAAACACTGCCGCCCAAATGGGCCGATTTCTGTGTGGTCAAGACTGTAAAGCCGTTTGGTAGCAGTGGTCTCTTTACTCAAATCCATGGCATCGGGCGCACTAAGCTGCAAACGGGCCGCCATTTCATACGCCTTGATGCGGGCATCGAGTTCACTGTTATCACGCCGAGTTTCCTGATGCAGACGATTGATTTTCTGCAAAAAACTCAAACCTGCTTGATCATTGGCCGCCGTAATCTCGGGAACATCGCTGGGTGGAAACAGGTCGGCGATAGGGTGTTTCGAGTTCGTGGTATCGAGTGCGGTCGCCTGATATTCTGCAGGTAAAAAACCCGACCCCCAATTAATAATGCCGCCCGGTGGAAGACCACGTGGATCCGGCAACACAACAAAGGCCGGTAAGTCATCGGCTTCGCTGCCAAGCCCGTAGGTCACCCATGCCCCCATGCTAGGGAAACCGGGCAACGTGAATCCAGTATTCATCATGAAGCACGCCGGCCCGTGCAGCGCCGTCTTGCTGTGCATCGAGTAAATGAATGCCATCTCATCAACGCACTTGGCGAGTTTTGGGAAGAGATCACTCATCCACAAACCAGACTGCCCGTGCTTGCGAAACTTCCAAAAACTGCCGCGACAATTACCAGGTTTGGATGCAAAAAACTGCAGCTTGCCATCTGGGTCAAAGGGAGTCCCATTTCGTTTTTCGAGTTCAGGCTTGTAATCAAAAGTATCGACTTGGCTCATGCCACCAGGACAAAAGATTTGAATCACACGCTTCGCCTTGGCGGTGTGATGCGGACGCGCCAAACTTTCCCCGCTCAGGATCGCTGTCAATGCGAGACCGCCAAACCCACCACCGGCGGATCGCAAAAAGTGCCGTCTTGTGTTGAGCATATCAATCGACATAGACGAACTCGTTTGAATTAAGGAGTGATCGACACAAGGTAAACAGCCCCTGTTTCTCGACAAGCTCCACCGCAAGACGAGCCTCTTCGACAGTGGGCTGTCGCCCAAACGCGAGCCCAAAAGCACATGCGACTTGGGCCACCGGTTCTTCACCGACCTGTTGTTTGATTCGCTCGGCAAAGTACCGAGCTTGCCGAATCATGAATTCATTGTTGTAAAGAGCGAGTGACTGCAGGGGCGTAGTCGTCGCCAATCGCTTGGGAGTCAGGTTGGCGGGATCGGGGCAATCGAGTGTTGTCAGAAAACGGTTGGGGGTGGTACGGACGATGTAACGGTAGATACTGCGACGCCAGACCGCTGGATCGTCGGCGGTGACGTAGGTGTAAATCGGCGCGTACGCATCCTGATAAGTGAAATCTTCGAAACCAGGACCGCCACGCTTCGGATTCAACTTGTCACTGACAAACAGCACCGAATCTCGAATCACTTCCGCTTCTATACGTCGCGGGTTCTGACGCCAAAGCAGACGGTTTTGAGCGTCGATTTCTATCGGTCGCACCGAATCGACACCTTGTTCAACACCCGGCACCTGTGAAAACACCTGTTCTTTCACATTACTCGTTTGCATGTACGCGTCACTGGTCAAAATCAATCGATGGATTGCTTTGAGTGACCAATTCTGACGCAATAATTCTTCAGCAAGCCAATCCAACAATTCAGGATGTGAAGGCCGACCGCCACCAAATCCAAAATCACTTGGAGTGTCCACCAGACCGACACCAAAGTGCCACTGCCAAAGCCGATTAACGATCACTCGACGAACTAATGGGTTGTCTGGATGAGTGACCCAGCGAGCCAGCGCGGCTCGACGCTCACCATGACTGGTTTCAACCGTCCCTAGCTGAGGGTCCAGCATTGTGAGTGCTGAAAAAGCAGCTGGGGACAGCGAGTCGCCCGCTGGTGTTTCCGGATTACCACGTGTCAGCAATCGCACGTCGGCCTTTTCGTTTGTGGCTACCACGCCATAGAACCGGGGGGGTGGCCCGAGTAATTCGAGCTCATGATCGATTTGCCGTCGTTTTTTCTTCAGATCGATGATTCGCCCACGCGTCGCCTCTGTCAGCGCCGGTGGCACCGCCAGCTTCACTCGCGGATCACCGAAGCCGATCTGATCCATGGCATAACCGTTACCACCATCGGTCGATACCAACGACAGAAACTGCGAGGTAGCGGGGAGTTCGATATCAACGAACTGCAGGCCATCCTCCCGTCGCAACTTCTGGAACTCTGCCACTTTCCGACCGTCCACGAATAACCAGACATCGGCACTGTGATCACCCACCGCACCAAAGTAACCAACGTTGGTCGTCAGGCGCAAAGCAACGCCGGCATGCTTCTCTGCCTGAGACTTCGCTGAAACGGTAAGCTCATCAATGGCCAGCAATGCTCGCCTCATCGCCTTTAAATCAAACGTGATCCCAGCATTCGCATGCAATCCCAGCAGACTATGCCCGTCTGTTGTGAAATCAATCCCGCCCAACTCCGTTGAATGCTGGCTCGCGACTGGCCCGTTACGGATCATGTCCCATGCATTGCCAGATGTTTTTGGTAAGCCAGTGATCATGATACCAGTGGAACTGACGGGCAACTCAATCTCCCCATTGCCGCCATCCGGAACGAAGACGCCATCAATAAACTCAAATGCCGACGGCGAAAAATGATTCGTGACCACGTTGCCGAGCTTACCGAAGTCCCGGGTTTGAACCTTCGCACTGCGTGGATCGATGGCATTGCGAAACGTCCCCGTCCCAAATCCGTTTCCACCCCCAACAATATCCGCGAGATCCACCCCCTCACCGGCAAGCCGGCCTGATTCATAGTCAAGCTTGTTCCGTTGATCGAGCAGCTCTTGCTTGCGGATCTCATAATTCTTAAGTGCGGCATCACTGACCACCCGATCCTCACGCCTGACTCCCGCAAAGACAGCACGTATGCGGTAATACTCCTGTTGTGAAATAGGGTCGAGCTTATGATCATGACACCGAGCACAGTTGACCGTCATCGCCATTGTGGCGGTTATGACCTGCGTTGCCATATCGTCCAAGTCCAAGGATCGTGCTGCTCGCCGCAATACGGAACTCTTCGTTTCCACCTGTCCGACAAAGTCCCACGGACCAGCAGCCAGAAAACCGGTTGCGATCACCGCTTGCTCATCATCCGGCCACAACATGTCACCCGCGATCTGTTCTTGCAGGAAGCGGTCATAACCCTTGTCTTCATTCAATGAACGGATCACGTAGTCACGATAACGCCACGCATGATCTCTCCGCTGATCACGTTCAAAACCATGCGTATCTGCGTAGTGAGCGAGATCCAGCCAATGCTGCGCAAACCGCTCACCGTAGTTTGATGACGCCAGCATCTGATCAACAAGCCGCTTGTAAGCATTCGGTCCGGTATCGTTCACAAACACTTCAACGCTCTCTGGTGATGGCGGCAAGCCATGAAGATCAAACGACAATCTTCGTATCAGCGTGCGCCGATCCGCGCGAGGACTCATCTTCAAATGATGCTCTTGCAGTTTTGCAAGAATGAAATCGTCGATGGACTGATCCGTCACTTTCAGCGGTTGATATGCCCACCACGACTGATCCGCCTTTGCCGTTTCTTTCAAGACAATCCCCGCAGGCCAATTCGCGCCCTCCTCAACCCATTGCCGCAGCAAGTCGACCTCGGCTTCAGAAAGCGGTTCCGCCTCCTTCGGCATCGACGGCAATTCGCCGTCCTGCGCGGAAACCAAGCCAATCAGGTGACTGTTATCTGGCTCACCTGCGATCACAAGTTCATTTGATTGCAGATCTGCAGAGGTCGCCAGAGACACATCGCCCTTGCGGTTTTCTGCTCCATGACAGCGGACACAATGCCGTTCAAGAATTGGTGCTATCTGCTCGCTAAACTCAATCGGAACCGCCGCCGGCATCACCTCAGCGCACAGGCCCATCAACCATCCGCAACTCAAGCTGAAAAAGCAAAGCAGCTTCGCTGGAAAAAAATACTGCGGTGACATCACGTTTCTCGACTCGTCATTCCGATCCATGCCATGACCGACATATTGGACTCTTACTCGATACTGCCGCATCGTACGGCAGCGGTGGGTTCGCTCCGCTTTCCGCCACGCGGGAACGGCTCACGCCCACCTGCTGAATATGCTAACAGGAGTAATTCTCAGATGTCACAAAACTCTCCCTTCCAGCCACACGAAGGGTGAGATCACCTCGAGTTGCCGCCAAAGATCACCCTCCAAAACCACTCAGGGGATGGCCGAAAGGCTTGGGCCCTGAGTTCTTTGCTAAAACGAGCGGCAGATCCGACCGCAATGGTGGGTCGAACCGAATCTCGCAGCGGGCCGCAAGGGCAGGGCGGTGAACATGGGAGTGAGTTGAAAACCAACTTGAATGAAATTGTCCAAATCAATCTTGTCTGTACACCATGGTGACCTGCGCCGAGCGAGTCACGCATCGTCGATCAATCGCTCACTTTCGTGGGGCACGCTTCGTTGCTAGCGCCGTCCATTCTGCTTCGGTGGCAATCGATTTTTGGTATTCCATCATAATTTGCCAGCCAGCTTCTGATTTTTGCAGCAGCCCCTCAAAGTGGATGTAACTAATGGATGATTCTCCGTCGCGCGAGGTAGCGTACCGAAAGATCCCCGTTTCATGTGCAGTCTTTGCATCATGAAGCCGCTGTGAGAATCGGAACTCCACGGACGCCTGCATTCGTTTCGCCCGTGTCTCTTCAAATCCTTCCTTCCATTTGGCGAGCGCCTCTGTCAACGGGTAACTCGTTCGTTTGACCCCAGAAACCAACACACCCAGCGGATGGCAGGTTGCAGAATACCCCTCAAAATCACCATCCTTGACACTCTTGGATACCAGACCCCAATAAGCATCAAGTTCGCTTATCGTTTGTTGTGACACTTCGCTGGGATCCTCAGCACGGCTTGTCGCGAAACCACTAGCCATGATCATCAATCCACCACACAACCAAGCCAAGTTCTTACTCATTGAGGATCTTTCTTCACGGGACTACGAATCATCTGTTCAGATTGTCTGCGTGCATCCCGTTTCACCAAGACACCGCGTCAACACGGAATGCGGAAAGACGCCCTCCAGTGTAACAACGCGATGACCAGCCAGCGATCATGATCACATCACCAAGACACCACCCTAGCTAAGGGAATCGATCTGAACTGCGGTAAACGCCGCAGCCGACTAATCGTCCATGCTGCCCACTGCTCCAGACCACGGCCATTCTTCAATTCGATCCCCTGACCTTGCGGCGAATAATCGCAACAAGCAGGCCGATTACCGCCCACTGCAGTGACCCGAGCACCAACAATGTTGTGAGCTCGCCATCCCAATATTGGGACAAGACTAGAACATTCGCAACCAACAACCATTGGTAAAGCAGCGTCCCAATCAGCCAAAATGGTGTCATCAAGAGAAGCATGGAGGCGAGCACAAGGATCGCATGCGCTGCTGCAAACATTAACGGAAACGCAAGCCAGGGCGGGAGTTTTGGATTGAGTTTCATTGGCACTCGCTTGCGACTCTCTTGCTAGAGATCCGGTCTGTTCCATGATGCGACGTCCGGCGCATCATGGTGGAAACGCAAACCAAATCTCTGATTAAATTCCTCTTCGAACAAGTCACTGAGAGGAATTCAATTCGCAGTTTTCACGATCTAGAATACGAGACGCGCAGGATCCCTGGAACCGCCTCAATCCCAAGCATATCGAGAGAAAGCGATGCTAGGCGAGATGTAGCCAGCAGTAGCCCCAAATGCACCTGACTTTCAGCGATCTTCACATTCGATAAGCAAGGACCACCAAATCGCATAACACCCCGACTGCTTGATTCAGCATTCTTGTCGCGGGTCACCAACAATAGATATTACAGAAGGATCGAGCAAAATGAGCTTCACAAGACAGCACACCGTCACACCGATGCCAACTTGAAATGCAAATCATAGGCCAAAATTGAAGCCAATTGAAATCGTTACGCTGTCGTTTTGAATGCCTCAGATCGCTTTTGAATTCCATCGGCGGCACGTTAGTCAAACCACCATTCAACGACATGGCCCGGATCAGCACCAAGCATCAATATCGCACTTGCAGCGAGCAATACGTACAACATCATGAGCCCAGCGTTCAAGCCACCACGAACACCTCGCCGCATAAAAACCGGGCAAAGAAAAGCGGCGACCAAGCCTAGTGGAGCCAGCGCGGGCATCAAAATCACGAACATGCCAGAGATCATGTAGACATCATCTGAAAAGCCGCCGATGGATTTTGGATCATCGAGCATCGGACGCGGCTGATGTCCAAGCTGAACCCATGCAATTAACCACGTAACGCAGAAGGCTGCGAGCACCCAAACAGGATATCGATAAAAGGCTAATTGAACTGCGAACCCAAACCAATTCGTTGAGCGGCGCCGAGGTAATAACGTCTCGCCATCCTCTACCAAAACCTGCTTGGTCACTGGAGCGTGATATGGATTCAATCTCGTGATCATCTTCACCATCACCAGATTCGATAAGCAACAGTGTGCCAGGTGCCTCGAAAACTCCTGTATCGACAAGTCCAACGCATTTCTAGTCATATACTCATGGGCCCCTCTGTTTGCGAGACGATTCCCTTTCACCACGCTCACGTGGAATTGTTCACCATCGTGAAAAACAAGAGGCTTGGCGCGCAACCGCAACAAGAAGACGCTTGGACCGAGCACAAGTTTCAGCCCCATGCATCAGAAACTGCATAGACACTAAGATCACGAACACCGGAACGACGAATCCGCTTAAACCGTCAGCAACCGAAATCCAGATACCTGTCAGCTTGCTTTCCATCTCGCGGAATCACTTTCGCCCCGCGTTTAGTAACCGCCAGCGCATTCAGCAGGTGATACCACAGCAAACATAAGTCGATATTGCCAAGGGTGCAAAGCACAGCCACCCCTGCTGGATCAACAGATCGCACACCCCTAAACACCGACGGCTTGCAAGATTCACTGGATGCTGCAAAAGAGTTGAGATCAGATTCCAAAACTCACACCGTGTGGAAACTCTCAAACTTGACCACGCCACAAATTGGCAACCCCAAATGCCATCCAGGGGGAATCTGATTGCAGTGACGCTCTAAACCGCGTTTGATTGCTGGCCTCACTCAGAATCAAGCCTCACTCGATCAATTCTTCCCGCACCCACTCGACTTTCGGTAAGGGGCCCTTGGGGCCAATGATTGTTTTTCCATCAAACCAAAAATGGGAACCGAGGCCGATGTCATTCCATTTAGAAAACGTAACAATTCGGCCGCTGTCCGAGATCGCGTAAAGGCCCGTCGTCATGTGGCCATTAAAGTCTTGCCGGAAAGAGCCGTTGGCCCCAAAGACCAAGGGCGCCCCATCGCCATCAGCTAAAACCCAGGTTCCTGCAAGCTCCCCAGGGGTTCGCTCTCCATAGTGCCAGCCTGAAATATTGCTAAACCTCGCAAGTTTTTGATCAAGATCTTCACACGTTACGACGGTCACATCGTTTTCATCCACCACCTCGAATCCGCTCGCACCCGCATCCCTTGCCCCAATCCGCTCGCTACCTTCAATCCGCTCGCTACCTTCAGACTGCTCGCTACCTTCAGACTGCTGACGAATTACAGATGCTTGATTGCGGGAAAGCGCATCCATAGCCGGTGGCGGCTGATCCTGACACCCGAGACAACACAAACACCATAAGGCGAGAAGCCTAAAAGACTGGTGTGCTCGCACCATAGCGCATCTCCACTGCATCTCGTTTCGGGCTAACGGAACGCTGCTGACCCGACGAAGGAATCCGAACATTGCCGCGTTGCCCTACGATTGGCTGATTGGTAATTCTTCTCGAACGGTTCCCACGAACATTCTGCACCATGGACGAACCATTTTTCAACAAATTTCGAAAGTACGACGGTAAGGCCTCGTGTGGTGTACAAATTGGATGGCGGCCGATCACAAGTCTCGCCGATCGCGGTGTACCGACTCTACCTGCCTCAGCCGAAATCGGTGAACACGATGTATTCTTGTCCGTGCAGCGGAAACCCATCTTTCACGCGTGGCATCGCACATAGAACCAAGCACGAGAATCTCGATTCGAACTGTATCGCCGAGCAGTTGTGCGTGCTTACTTGTTCGGCTTCACTTCAATTATCTCAAAGCCGTTTGCTCCAATAACATTGAATCCACCATCCTTATTCTCGCGAGTGAATCCATCGTAAGCATTCTGCGCCAGATAGACCCGAAGTGTCGCTCCTTCCCTGGGCAGACCACGATGCCCCGATGTCGACGTCGGGCCTCGCCCGCCTCCGAACCAACGACGCTTCCAATACCGAACGTAAACTAAACCATCCGGTTCAATAGCTTCACCTTTTTCGACTGCGTTGACTTGGATCTCAGCGATAAACCGAGTGTAGTTCCAAGAACCCTCTGCCGCGGTGCGTTCGTAAACGCGGACGACCTTACCAACAATGACATCGGTCGCTGTTTGCCGTAATTCCTCGGGCGACATGTCAACTTTTTCGCCCCTCGCGTTGGGGCATAATACGACGGCCGTGACCAAAAATAGCACAGAAAAACGATTCAACATTTGGGACTCCAGATCGGTCAATTCATGAATGTGTACTGGGTTGGCCACTGGCCGAAACTTACTGAGCTGAGCCGATGCAATGATTTGGGTGAACAAACCACGCTGCACACCCATCGCCTCACTCTCCAACGATTTTCGATTTCAAACTCGCACCAGCAGAATTGAAAAACATAGCTGGAAGCGGTTGTCTATCGAGAAGACACAGCCAAAGACGTTTGATTAGGTTGATTTGAAATTATTTCTTCAAAAATCGCCTTAGCTAGTACATTTCTGGCAGAAATTCCCCTCAACCTCCATGGCCAATAACCTTGGAAACATCGGGCAATTTGCAGTTCGATGCAATTCGCTAAATGCCGCCAACCCTGCTGACATTAACTTAGAAATGTCTTCGCCAAGTAAAGCATCGCGATGGTCGTTAATGCTCCAACGATGAATATGAAACCTGACACAAGCTGCCAAATCCTGATCCGCAGCTTGGCGAATAAGTCGGCACCAACCAACGTGTCGTCCACATAGGCATTCACCTCCCCCCCATTACCTACCGCAATTCGCACCGTGTGAACTTTATCTTTGCCAACTTTGAGTTCCACTGGGCCACGATGAACAGGGCCCAAGTTCCCCTGTGCATCTCGCACGAACGTCTCAACACCCCTCAACAAAGATGATGAGATGAAGACCGTATTGGGTTCCTCGCTTCCCACACAAATGGACTGGAGCTCGCGAACCAAAGTTTCATCAACCGTGGCTGGCGGTTCGTATGGATTCACTGAGCTTGCCTTTTATTTGTGGTTCCAACGCGACAGCCACAGCTCACGATCTCTGCTACCCCGAGTCGGATCATCCGAGCATAACCGGCTAGCTCTTGATGCACGGTTTGTACATGTTCGATTCCCCGCATTCGATTGCGCACAACATTGCAAGGTCTTTATTGCATGACCTTTGAATTTCGAGAAGATGCAGAAGAAAAATTCGCCGACCTCGATCCTTATGCCAACGACTGTCCACGATTAGGCGGTAACTGCAGTCCACGTTTCGCTCGCACCTGGTCACAATGTAAAAAAAGTTGCTGGCAGAGCCCACGCTCAACGTGCGGAATCAACTCGCATGACAAAGCAAGACGCGCCCGATCTGAAAGTTCCCGGGGCGTCATATCTGACGACTGCGGCCAGTACCGATTCGCATCTTCCATCGTCGACGCGCCATAGACCACGGCATCCAATTCGGCCCATATACAAGCCGACATACACATCGGACAAGGCTCACAGGTACTGTAAAGAATGCAACCGCGTAAAGAGAGGCGCTGCCGTTTTGTTGTCGCCTTGCGAATCGCATTGACTTCTGCGTGACTTGTTGGATCACACCCACGCATCACCGTATCGTATGCCTCGGCCACTACCTCCCCTGTGGTCGCATCATAAATCGACGAACCGAATGGGGAAGGGTGTTCTGAACCAAACGACTGACTCGTATAGTCCACCAACAAACGCATACGAACGGCATGCCGCTCATCGGCCGGGATTACCAAGGCAGCTCCAATCTAATCAAAGTCTTTGTACGGAAGACCCGGTGTTTTCGACGCTCGTTTTCGACGATCAATGGACAGGCATCGTAACACGAATACCGAACCCGAATCTCGGCATCCTGTCTGTCGGACCAAGCTCCGCAGGCTCATTCGATCGCAGTCATAGGACGAACGCCATCACCCGATCGACCCCAGGGAACAGACGACTCTCGCCCAACGCTCTTTCACTCGCGAGGCTGCTCAAGCCTCGCGGAGCATGAGTTCCCGACTTTCCGATGCATTTCAATCTCGTCAACCGATCGAAATTGCCAATCCCAAATCTCTCTCACCAAATCCCATTTAACTGAACCAGTCCCATGCGCGAACCTCGATGCGTTGCCGACTAGAAGACATCCGCAATGCTGCATCAACTGCTTTTCAACGGTTCGGGCACATCAGCGTTCGATGAGAGTGTTGCGTCCCACGCTGCTAATGCAATTGAAAAACTCGCCCGCCCCAATCCGATGCGAACAAACCGATCGGCACAACCGAGACACGCGGCAGGCAATAACAGCACCCCATGCTTCTTCGCTAGGTCGTGACAATAGTCTGTCGCATTCGTAAAGACTTGCGTTTGACTGCCATTCAATTGGGCAAAATCAATTTCAACCAACGCGGTGGAGCCAACTGTTGGGGGACGCCATCGCAAAAACTCCGAATGCCGTTTCATAAACTCAGCACAGATCCTCAAGTTATCGCGAACAATCTTTCGACTACGTTCTGCCAGCTGATCGCGAACAGTCAAAGCCTGCATGGACAAGTATTCCGTGGGAGCGGCGGGGCAAATCGTCGTGTAATGCTTCCAACCAATCAATTGTTCCCGGATCGTTTTGTCGCGAACGATCAACCAACCGGCTCGCAATCCCGGCAAGCCATAAGTTTTCGACAATCCATGAAGCACGATCGCTTTTTCGTAAACATCGGCCGCGGACGGAAGCGTCGGCTCGTGCCGCCATTCCACTTCCAAGCCACGGTAGATTTCGTCACAAAACAGCCAGCAGTCGTTGCGTCGGGCGATTTCCACCAACTGTTCGAATTCGCCCGGGCTGGGCTGATATCCGCATGGATTGTGTGGAAAGTTAACAATGATCAATCGGGTGTTCGAATTGACCAGCGACTCCAATCGATCGAAATCAATTTCCCAACCTGCTTCAGTTGGCACTAAATCCCACGACTGCATCTTGCCGCATAAGTGATCAGCTACGTGGTGCAACGCATCATAAGCCGGACTCAGCGCAATCACTTCATCACTGGCATCAAGTAAAGTCTGCATCGTTAAATAGATGCCCTCCACCGGCGATGTCAGAATGACAACATCATCAGCCATAACGTTGTCGTACATATCGGTGACAAGTCGGCGGTATTCCGGATTCCCCTGACTCTCTGTATAGCCTAGCCTCATCTCCCCAAACTCCTCCAGGGAACCGCCAGACAGTTCAAGCAACTCCGCGATCGAAGTTGTTTCACAATCCGAAGATGCCAAAACGTGGGGTGCAGTAAACTCATAGAGAGCGAAAAATTGTTCGGTAAGAAACGGCTTGATCTGCATTCATCAGGCTCCGGCTTGACTGCTCGAACATTTCGCAAGGGCAAAAGAATAACCCAAATCAGAAGACCAACAACAAGTGCACGCAACGCATCGTAAAGTCTCGTGTTGATTTCTTTCAGTTGGCACCCGAATTCTCCTA
>JARGNK010000296.1 GCA_029213145.1 Rubripirellula sp.
CTTTTCGAAAGTGATCGGTCAATGAGCATTACAGGCAAAGTGGCTGCAAAATGCTCCTGTGCTTGATTCTGTATGATGCGATTTGTTGCTGGTTGGTTATGTCTGTTTCACCTTCGCAGCGTGTTGCAGTTCCTTGCACCGACGATCTGATGACAGGTCCATCCTTGGTGGCAGTACCGGTATCGATTTTCAAATTTCATCGCCAGCTCGGCAGATTTGCTGAGGTTCAAGCTACTGAGTTGACACGAACAATCACGTGCTATCAACTCTTGCGGCGTTTGGATGCGGGCAGGAATTCGAAGTCGAAGATGTTGACAACTAGGCAAATTACCAATCACGACGAAGGTCAAACCAACATGTTGCTGGATCACGAGATGACGCTAAGTAGAGAGAGGCCTTCGCAGGATGAAACCCAAAACGCGAGCCGCCGAACGTTTCTAAAAGCAGCAGCGACGGTTTCTGCCGCTTGCTTCCCGAACCTGGTTGATCATCGGCGTGTACGTGCCGAATCGTCCCAGGATGAACTCGCGTACATTGATGCGTCTGAAGCGATCCGACGCTTCAAAGCGGGTGAGCTTTCGCCGGTTGATCTTCTCAAGACGCAGATCGCTCGCATCAAAAAATACAACCCGCAAATCAATTGCATTACGCACCGACATTTTGAGCAAGCTCTAAAGGCAGCGGAGTTGTCGGAAAAGCGATATCGCGAGGGCATCCCCCGGCCTTTGGAGGGCATACCGGTCGCGATCAAGGATGAAAACGAAGTGGAAGGCTGGCAGGTCACGATGGGCAGCCTGCTGTTGAAAGATGCGGAGCCTTCCGAAGAGGATGCACCGATCATTGACTTCCTAAAGAAATCTGGCGCGGTGCTCCACATTCAGACAACGGTCCCCGAGTTTTACCTCGGGCCTCACACCGCAACCCGACTGTGGGGAGTGACTCAGAATCCATGGAATCCAGAATTCACACCAGGTGGATCCTCTGGAGGGTCGGGCGCGGCACTCGCCGCAGGATTCGCCACATTGGCAACAGGTTCCGATATGGGAGGCTCCATTCGTATCCCATCGGCTCAATGTGGTTTGTATGGATTCAAGCCACCGTTTCAACGCGTTGCCACTTCTGAAACGAGCTATGAAAGTCTGGGGCCGATGGCCCGTAATTTGACTGACATGCTGCTCATGCAAAATGTGATTAGTGGCCCACATCCGCACGCCCACTCTTCCTTGAGGCCGAAGCTCGACTATCCGCTCGAGTATGCTCCGCCGAGTGGAATGAGAGTCGTCGTTGATCATGCACGGGGAATTGGGCCATCGGATTCGGAGGTCGACCAATCTATGCAAGTGACCATTTCTCGACTCAAAGCGTTGGGATGTGAAGTGGTCGTCAAGGATCTCCAATTCAAATACCAAGGCGACTTCCCCATCTGGGCGAAGGGCCTGCTTTCCACTTCACTTGGGATGATGATCCAAGCAGCCGCTGAGCGACCGGATGACATTACTCCTTATGTTCGCGAATTCGTGAACAAGTTTCAGGGTGAGCTGGGGCCTCGCCAAATCGGCGAAGCGGAGCAACTTCAATCACAATACCAACGCCGTATCCAAGACGAAGTTTTCACGGCTGGCTTTGACGCCATTGTCATGCCCACGATGTTGACACCCTTTGTTCCCGCCGATTGGTACACCACCCAAGAAAAGCATTTTGTCTATCTCAATGGCAAGAAACAGAAAAACACCTGGGCTTTCATGGCAACCTGGATCTGGAACATGCTAGGACGTTACCCAGTGATGAACATGCCGGTACAAGTGGGAAAAGAAAACATGCCGCTAGGGATTCAGATCATTGGCAACACGTTTGATGACCTAACTTGCATGCGTCTAGCCGCCGGCCTTGAGAAATTAACGCCACCGTTGTTTGCGGGAAACCTCAAGCCCGCCCTCGATGACATCAAGGTGCGTTAACCTCGGATCCATGCGTTAAAAAGCCTGTATAAGCGACCTGATGATGACGCGGTTGCAAGGCTGTCACGTTGCTTTTAAATATACCGCCGCGAGACCTGGAATTCCGAGCCGATCTGCGGCGTGCTTCATCCTTTGCTGGATGTCGCACTACTGCTCGCTGTCGCTAACGATTTGCCCATTGATGATGACGCCAGTGCAGTGCGACGTGTACTCGAATGGATCGCCATCGTACATTGCCAGGTCACCGTCTTTGCCAACTTCGAGTGAACCGACTCGTTCTTGGATACCGAGGATACTTGCTGCGTCGATCGTGATGGTCGCCAAGGCTTGCTCGAACGTCAATCCGTTCGCAGCAGCCATCCCAGCTTCGAACAACACGACGCGAGTCTTTGGCACATAAGCTTCGTAGCCACTTTGCAAGGCAACTGGGACACCTGCATCGATGAGCTTACTTGCCGTTTCGAAAGTTAGGTTTTCAAGGTCGCTTGTTGGTCGGGCCATTGTCGGATGAATCAGCACGGGCACGCCTGCTGCAAGTATTTCCTCGGTCAACCTGTAGGCCTCGGCAGCACCGTCGAGCCAGATGGTGATTTCGAACTCTTTTGCGAGCCGCAGCGCGCTGGCGATGTCCTGTGTGCGATTGGCGGTAATCATCAACGGCATCTCGCCGGCCAACACTTTTGCGAGTGTTTCCAACCTTAAGTCTCGTGGCGGAGGAGTCTTTTCTTGGCTCTCAGCTAACTTATCGGTGGCAAGCAATTTATCCATGTATTCCTGTGCGCGAATTAACTCCGCACGCAGCATTGAGACCATCTTGCCGCGAGTTCCAGGAGACTTGCTATCCGATTTTTGAGCGAGCGAACTCAAGGTTGCGGCAACTGCCCGAGCTTCGACGATCGCGGCCTCTTCCACCGTTGTTCCTGTCGTCTTCACGATCATGGTTTGCCCCGAGATGAGTTCACCCGGTGCATGGCCGGTATGAATGGTTGTCACACCAAAACTTCGGACCCATCCGATCAATTCCTCTTGCGAGTTATAGGCATCAATAGCTCGCAGTTCTGGTTGGATTGGTTCGCTTCGTTCAAATTGATCTTGATCGTGGTCTTGGTTGAACATCCCGGACAACCCAACGCTGGTATGGGCATCAACGAGGCCGGGTGTCACGATTTTTGCCTTGAGCAATCGGAATCCCTCGGGCACTTTGATTTCATCCGCACGTCCGATCGCGGAGATTTTTCCATCTCGAACAACGACGACTCCATTCTGGAGCGGGTCTCCCGCCATGGTGTAGACCGTTTCACCATGAATCGCGACTTGTGCAATTAGCTGCGAGGTAAAGGTCAGTGAGGCGAACGCTGCAAGGAAGAACTTGATCTTGCTGGCGTGATTCATTTTGCACCTCCCGTTTGTGATTCGTCATAACAGCACAGGTAAGGTGTAATGTCGTAGCCCGCACCAAAACCACCGACCGCATACAGGTAGTCATCTGGATCACTTCGGTCAAAAGCTCTTTGCCCCTCCACCCAGGTTTCCAGCACTTTGGAATAGATACTCAAGGGGTCGCCGTCCAGGATGATGAAGTCCGCGTCTTTTCCAGCCCGTAGTGATCCGACGCGATCCTGCAGGTCGAGCATTTCTGCACCGGCGAGAGTCAGGCCTTCGAGTGCTTTTTCACGGGACATGCCAGCGCGGACAGCTAAGGCTGCCATCCGAAAAAAGTAGCGAGAATCCGTAATTAAATCATCAGTGTGAAATGCGACTCGCACACCTGCTTCGTCCAAAATCCGGCCGGTTTCGAACCGCAGGTAACGAGCTTCAAGCTTGCCACCGGGCGAGTCAACCAAGATCATCGAGCAGGGGGCGCCGGCTGCTGCGATTTGATCCGCGACTTTCCAACCTTCACTCACGTGATGTAACACGACTTGGAAACCGAATTCTCGTGACAATCGCAACACCGTCATGATGTCATCGTGTCGGTGCGTGTGATGATGGACGATGCGAGTGCCCTTCATCACTTCGACAAGCGTTTCTAGATGAAGATCACGTGGCGGCATTTTCGTCGGGTCATCTTTGGCTTGCACGATCTTGGCTTGGTACTCGCGAGCTTCAATAAACTTTTGCCGTACCAGGTAAGCCGACTTGCCCCTTGTCCCAGGAAACGGTGAGTCCCGCATCGAATTGGTGCCGTTGGCCATCTTTAAACCGCCCAGATAACGGTTGTCGCGGTCACGAATGAAAAGATCTTCGACCTGCCGAGGCCCAGAGTCAAAGAATCGAAGCTTGACGTAGCTCGTTTGCCCACTGCTAAGGTGGCCCGAGCCCGGCATGATATTGAGTGTGGTAAGGCCGCCGGCCAATGCGCGGCGAAATCCCGAATCCTGGACATTGATCGAATCAAAAACGCGGACGCCAGGCTGAATCGGACCGCTGCCATCAGCGGCACCGACGCCTCCGATATGACTGTGAGTGCAGATTAGGCCGGGCATAATGATTCGGCCCCTGGCGTCGATCCGTTCGGCATCGTCGGGAATCTTGACTTGATCGGCGATTCCGACTGCGACGATTCGCTTGCCATCGATAAGGAGGACACCCGATTCAATCGGCTCACCCTCAATTGGCAAGATTTTAGCTCCGATGAAAGCCTTGGGGCCATCCGCGAATGCGGAGCGTTCTAGCCCAATGATGAGCAAAAACAAGCAGCCAGCGAGGTTCAACGTCAATCTCGTACGCAATCGCATTCTAAGGTTCCGTAAACGGGAAGCTGACCGATCCGCAGGTCACCATGGGACCAACGCGTGTATTCAGCGGCAAGCCTTTAAACGTAGTTTGCTGGCGGACTCAGTTCAAGGATCGTTCCCCAGCAGCAAAATGGCAGGCCTCTAGAAAGGCCTGCTGAGAAGTTATCACGCCGTCTTTGTGGTGTGGTGGCGCAAACGCAGCGAGAGAAACTTGCGCCACAACCCCTATCGAACAGCAACCCCTATCGAACAGCTGTTCCTAATTTTCGCTATTCCTAATTTTCGCTGTTCCTAATTTTCGCTGTTCCTAATTTTCGCTGTTCCTAATTTTCGCTGTTCCTAA
>JARGNK010000046.1:0-3098 GCA_029213145.1 Rubripirellula sp.
CATGCTTGATGTGCAGTTGTTGGAAGACGAAAGCATTGTGATTCTGCAGCCCGATGGTGAGCTGTCTGAGAGCGACTTCGTGTTAGCGGCCGAACGGATTGACCCATTCATCCAGAAAACGGGTGGGTTGCGGGGAATACTGATTCATGTCGAATCATTTCCCGGTTGGGATTCCTTCGCTGCGATGACGACCCATCTCAAATTCGTCAATGAGCACCATCAGCACGTTGCGAAGATTGCCTTCGTCACCGATTCATCAATCGGGGCATTGGCTGAAACGGTGGTCAATCATTTTGTTCGTGCAGAGGTTAAGCATTTTCCGTTCGCCGATGTTGCAGATGCGAAGGGTTGGATTCGACAACCGAAGCAGGAAGCGTAGGAGTCATGTGGTTGGGGAGATGGCCTGAACTGCGATTGATGCGAAATGTCCTCTCTGAGTTCTGTCCTCTCTGAGTTCTGTCCCCCTGAAGTCGTTGTTCCCCCCCAAAAGTCGCTGCCCCCCAGAAGTCGGGTTGAGCTTGTGTGGCGACTTGGCGTGTGATGAGGGCGTCTCGCAGAGCTGCATCGCGGAAACTGGCGATGTTACCTGACAACCCATGGTCCGCTGCGTAGAATGACGGGCTTGCGAATCGATCCCTCCCACTTGGAGTTAACTGTATGCGTTTTTTGAGTGTTTTTTCTTGTGCTTTTGCTTTGGCTCTGTTCGGTTCCTTTGCCTCGACGCAGGCAGAGGAGGCCAAAGTCGAGAAGGTCAGCGTCTTCAATGCGGGTGAGTTGGTTGTTCCTGCTGATTTCAAACGTGTGCAGCCTCAGTCTCGGATCCTTGAGCATGAGTTTCAGGCCAAGGCGGGGGATGGTGATGACGCGGCGACTGCCCGCTTGACGATGATGGGAGCCGGCGGCGACGTTGCGGCCAATATCCAACGCTGGAAGGGCCAATTCGTTGGTGGCGATCCTGCCAAGCAGAAAGTCGAAGAGATGAAACTTGGCGATTGGAAGGTCCATTTAGTCGACGTTTCGGGGAGCTACGCGGAGCGAACCGGAGGCGGCCCATTCGCGGGTGGGAAGGTGGTCAATCGAAAAGACTACGCGATGGCGGGGGCCATCTTGGTGCATCCAGAGGGTCGTAAGTACTTTCTGAAATTGATCGGACCCGGAAAAGTCGTCAAGGCGAACCGCGAGGCGTTCGTGAAGATGATCAAATCGCTCGACGAGTGATCCTCCAGTGGTCACGAGGGGCGGGACCTGGTCGTCAGGTGCCCGCCTCGCGACTGTTGTCGAGTTGAGAAATGGCCAGTTGCGAAGTCAGCCGCTTGCGAACCCGCGTGACTCCGACACTGGTTCCCATTGAACGGCGACTAGCTTACCGTTTTGAAATTACCGTTTTGAACATTGGGTCTGCCGGCCAACCGCGACGGTATTTGGCCGCGACGGTATTTTCCCATCTGGCCTTTGTTGCTGACTGCTAGTGACCAGTTCTTCCGCTTGCCGTTCCGCGATTTCGCATCGGACGTGATCATGAACATCCAGAGTCTTCTTGAACGCTACGGAATCGTCCGCAATCCTTTTGCTGAAGAAGACGCACAAACGGATCCCGTTTTTAAAGAGTACTGCATCAGCAGCGCCTACCATCCGATTTGGGACAAGGTTTACGGCGATCCTGCAGAGCCATCGACTTCGATCATTTTTGGTTTGAAGGGATCGGGAAAGACGGCGATGCGGTTGCAGGTCGATCGGCATTTGCAGCGTTACAACGAGCAGCACCCGCAGCGACGGGTATTTGTAATCCGCTACGATGATTTCAATCCATTCCTGGATCATTTCAGCGAACGTATGAATCGCCGGGTTGCCAAAAAACCCGAGAAAACCTTGGATGCGTGGCGATTGTGGGATCACATGGATGCGATCCTTTGTCTCGGGGTGACTGAGCTGGTCAACCGAATCATTCATCCTGATAGCGTGGGGCCAGATGAAGCGTTGAATCCGGCAAAGGTGCAGTCGCTTGATCGCACCTCGGCGCGGGATTTGTTGTTGCTGGCAGCTTGCTACGATCAGTCAACGGAATCTTCATTCACGTTGCGATGGAATGCTCTACGCAAGACGTTGCGGTACAACAATCTGTCGACCCGGTGGCCTGCCGCGTTGGCGGTTACATCGCTGGTTGCCTCGTGTTTGCTGGTTGCATGGATGATTTTTCGTGACTGGGGCGTCGATGAAGCTGGGCAGCCGGTCAAGTTGGGGGTGACCGTGATGTGGTTGGTGCCTATTTTGACGTTGGCTGGTGCGTTTCCGTGGTTGGTCCGAACCATCAAATGCCAACTTGCTGCGTGGGGAATGCACCGCCACATGCGAGTCGGCAAACGGGAAACGAGTGTGCTGCGAAAGACGCTTCAGGCTCTCCCGAGCAAGGAATTAGCCAGTCAGCCCATGCCACGATACGATCGGACCGATGATCGGTACGAGTTGTTAAATAAGTTCCAGTCTTTGCTGGAACCTCTCGGATTTCATGGCGTGATCGTGTTGATGGACCGGGTTGATGAGCCGCACCTGACCGGTGGGAAGGCTGAATTGATGCAGCGTTTTGTGTGGCCGATCTTGGACAACAAGCTGCTGAAGCATCCTGGTCTCGGGTTCAAAATTATGTTGCCGCAAGAGTTGCATGCCGACATTCAGCGCGAAACCCGTGAATTTCACGAGCGGGCTCGTCTGGACAAACAGAATGTGATTCCGGCTTTTCAGTGGACGGGGGAATCGTTGTACGATTTGGTGAGGGCTCGGATGCTGGCTTGTGCCGCTGAAGGGCAGACTCCCGAACCGACTGATTTGTTCGCCGATGATGTCAGTTACGAGCGTCTATTAGCTGCGTTTCAGTCGCTTCGCGTGCCCCGACACCTCTTTCGGTTGCTTTATCGAGTTTTGGTCAGCCACTGTAATCGACACACCGACGCACAGCCGGTTTACAAGATTTCGGGGGAAACGCTCGAGACAGCTCTAGCGGTCTACGGCCAGGAACGCGAACGCGAGGTTTGAGCGGGTTCCCAAGGGAGTCGGCTCCATCGCGATTTAATTGGGCTCCATCGTGATTTAATTGGGCTCCA
>JARGNK010000046.1:3198-5477 GCA_029213145.1 Rubripirellula sp.
GATTTAATTGGGCTCCATCGTGATTTAATTGGGCTCCAGGATGATGTGATGGGGCGACAGGAAGCTTGTGGGCGATTGTGGGCAGTATTTGCGGCCGATTGCCGAAAAGTCTGGCAATGTCGAATTCGATTCGCAAAGTTCCCACTTCAAACTTCTCGATTCCTTTGGTACGCTAGTTGCCCGCTGGAAATGATTTAATACTTGATTGACCGGGAGAGCCGACTTAGTGGGTACCAAAAGAACGGGGAAAGGGAGACGCAAAGTGGGGCGAAAGAAGCGACGAATGCGAGCGAAGATTCGCCATCGTAAGAAATAGTTCGCGTCGCTGAAGCCTCAGCAGCGGTTTTCAGACGGCATTGGCAGCCGAAGGGGCTACCATCAATGGCTAGGAGTGAGGTCCGGATTGACCCACCCAGCAGTTATCTGGTTCGCGTATGTCTACTGTCGATTCGAATGCATCTGATTCCATGAGCGATGGCTCGTCCGTTCCACCCAAGAAACGTGGCGTGCCGGAAGGCTTGTGGCTGAAATGTCCCGGCTGCGGGGCATCAGTTTATAAAAAAGAAGTGGAGCAGCGTCTGAACGTCTGCGGCAAGTGCGAGCATCACTTTTACGTGTCCGCGAAGGACCGGATTGCTCAAGTCCTCGATGACGGTACTTTTGAATCACTTTTTGAAAACCTTCAGCCGACTGACCCGCTCAGTTTTTCGGACCGTCGAAAGTACGCGGATCGTTTGGTTGGCGAGCAAAAGCGGACTGGTTTGAGCGATGCAGTCGTCACCGGAACAGGCATGATTCGGGCGCGTCGAGTCGCATTTGCCGTAACTGACAGCGCTTTTATCATGGGGAGCATGGGATCGGTCGTTGGCGAACGTCTCACACGTCTGATCGAGCGAGCGACCGAACAGAACCTCCCTCTGATCATTATTAGCGGTAGTGGTGGGGGTGCCCGGATGCATGAAGGGATCTTGTCGCTGATGCAGATGGCCAAGGTTTCTGCCGCTTTAGCCCGGTATGCCGAGGCGAGCGGATTGTTCATCAGCGTGCTCACCAATCCCACGATGGGTGGTGTGGCAGCCAGTTTTGCATCCCTGGGGGATTTGGTGTTCGCTGAGCCGAAGGCATTGATCGGATTCGCTGGGCCGCGAACAATTAAAGCGACGATTGGGATTGAACTGCCTGAGGGGTTTCAAACCAGCGAATTTCTGCTGGAGCACGGCTACATCGACCGGATCGTGCCAAGAAAGAATCTTAAAACTGAGATAGCGCGCGCGATCGACTATTGTGGTAAGTGACGCGATGCGTCTTCGCCGCTTTTCTTCGACATCTGCTGCATGAGCTTCCTCGATTCCATCAAATCGGCCTTCAAGTCATCCTCCACCGGTGGAAAGATCGACGTTGAGAAACGCTTCAGCCGCCAGCGGACCGCTGTGACCGGCACGATGGCAAACTTCTTTGTTGCCAAAGATCACGATCACGATGACCGGATGGTTGGGGTAAAAATTCTCGATATCGAGAAGATGGAGTTATTTGAAAATCGCTTCAAAGGCTTGGGAAAGCCGTCGGAGGGCGAAATCGCACTCCAAATGAAGCACCCTAAGGTGGTGGAGACCTACGAAGTTGGCGTTTCCCTGCGGGGAGAGCCGGTGATCGTGATGGAATACATCGCGGGCCCCAGCATGCAGAACATCGTGGTTCAAAAGCAGGAAGAGCATGTGCATGGAAAGCGGATTGATTTGATCCGCGATATGGCCGAATCGCTCAAATACGTTCACTCTCAGGGCTTTATCCACCGCGATATTTGCCCGCGAAACTTCATTTGCACCACGGGCTCAACGACCGTGAAGCTAATTGATTTCGGGCTGACGGTTCCGGCAACCGCTCCCTTCATGGCGCCCGGCAACCGGACGGGAACTCCGCTGTATATGTGTCCAGAGATCATCCGCCGCCGACAAACGGATAAACGGGTCGACATCTTCTCCTTCGGCGTCACCTGCTACTGTTTGTGCTCGTTTCAGCATCCCTGGCAGGGGGAAATTTTGAACGGAAGGGCCGCGTTACATCACGATTCAGCGCCGCCCAAGGAACTGGTTGACCGATGCCCCAACATCGATCGGCGGCTCGCCAAGGCGATCATGAACGCGCTCAATCCAAAGGTGGACGAGCGAACTGTCGATATGGACCAATTTCTTTCGGCGATTAGTTCGGTTGACTCTGCTTTCGTCGACTAATTCTCTGTTACCGGGCGCTGGGGTTACCGGGCGCTGGGGTTACCGGGC
>JARGNK010000046.1:5577-18305 GCA_029213145.1 Rubripirellula sp.
CGACTAATTCTCTGTTACCGGGCGCTGGGGTTACCGGGCGCTGGGGTTACCGGGCACTTGGCCGCCCGTTTTCTTGCAGAAGGAAGCGGTTTTCTTGCAGGAAGCGGTTTTCTTGCAGGAAGCTGGGTGAGTCGGAGCGGAAACCGGGTGATTCGTTGAAGCCGAAGAAATCGGGCTGCGACGCTTCGGAATGGGCTCAGCGGTGAGTCGTATACCCGGTTTCTTAGGAATTGGCGGTGCTGGAGCAGGGAATTTAGCGTTGGAGGCGGGAATTTGGTGCCGCAGCCGGATTGGGGCGGGTGCCAGATCGCTCTCCTTTCCCGAATCTCCGCTAAAATCGGACGGCTGAGGGGGGGTGAGTAGTGATTGCCTGTTTTCGGGGTGATTTCGTTGACACTCTTTTTCCGCCCTAATTATACTTCGGAGGACGTGGTGAATTTAGGCAATCTATTCATCATGGCGTGGTCGCCTACCACAACCTTGCGTTGGCCCCCGCCAAGCTTGGTGGGAGTGGAGTAATTGATGGCTCTGCTTCCGATCGTCGGTCTCATCGTATACGGAATCCAAAATGACCTTACTCGGTAAGTCTTTCACCGCTGTCATCTTGATCCTGAGCACAGTCTTCATGGCGTTAGCCTTGGCTGTGAACGCAACGCATCGCAATTGGCGCGATGTTGCGGTCTCGGGCATCAACGGTCAACCCGGTCTGAAGCAACAGATCGAAGACATTTCACGGGTGAAT
The DNA here is from genome assembly GCA_029213145.1 of Rubripirellula sp. Lineage (GTDB taxonomy): Bacteria > Planctomycetota > Planctomycetia > Pirellulales > Pirellulaceae > Rubripirellula. Next base: position 6,320 of record JARGNK010000046.1, read on the forward strand.
GAGCAGTTGCGGGAGGCTCGGCAGCGAACGCTTGCTGACCTCGACCGCGAACAAGCAGCTCGCCAAACAGCGCTCGCTGCATTACAAACCCAGCTCGACCAGCTCGAAGGTACCCTCCAAATGAGCGAGCAGTCGGTGCAGCAGCTTACCGCGGAGAACACGGAACTGAGCCAAACTGCGCTCAGTAGTGCTCGCGAGTTGGAGCGGTTAACTGCAGAAAACGCTGGTTTGAGAACGCAGGTGCGGACCGAGCAGCAAGATCGCGACACGCTGTTCGCTCAGGCTTTGCAGCTGACCAACGAGATGAACACTCTACGCGGTTTCAAGCAGCAGCTTGAGGAACGCAACAAGCAACTGATGACCCAGGTGACTCGCTTTGAAGAAGTCGTTACCGCCAAAGGAATCGATATTAACGAACCGCTTGATGGTGCACCACCTGAACGCAATGGTAATATCCTGCAGATCGATCGACCGACTTCGTTGGTCTTAGTGTCGATTGGTTATGACGAGGGGCTTCGCAAAGGACACTTCTTGGAAGTGACCCGCGAGGGCCGTTACGTCGGCAAGTTGAAGGTTCGGGACATCCAACCGGACCGTGCAGTGGCAGAGATTATGAAAGACTACAGCGAAGGCATCCTTAAGGAGGGCGATCGTGTCGACACTACCCTCGACTGAAAACCGTAAACAACCACCGAGCGTTTACACCGTAATGTTGTTGGTCAGCATGCTGTTCATGTTGATCGCAGTGATCGCGATGTGGATCGAGTTGAACCGCTGGGCGCCGGAGTATTACCGGACCAATACCGCACAGCCTAACGCAATGGTCGTGCCGACCGGCGACTCGTTCGCCTAGCGGCGACCTGTGTCACCTCGCATTGAGCAGGCTCGCACCTGAGCATGCCCACTGGGAGGCCGACCGCTTCCCCCGTCTTTTCGAGCCAGTCGTGTTGTGATTGTTCCATCACGACGTCGGGTTGAGAGGACTTTTACGCCAGGTGCCCCTTGGCTGAGGTGCCTTGGCTGAGGTGCCTTGGCTGAAAGGACTCCGAGTTCGGTATCCAGGGATTCCAGGCCGAAGCCATCGGCAATCCGTTCGCGATGTTCATAGCTGGCGAGCGGTCGGCAAGTTGATCACCGCTTGGCGTTCTCCGGACGCTTGCTCTTTATTGCATTAATGAGTGTTGAACGCGATTTCTTACAGCGGCCCAACTCGCAGTTTAATGCCCAATTCGCAGTGTATCGCCTGATCACACAGTGCAGTGGTATTTACGAGGGTGTTCAAAACGTCACTCAGGCCGACCCGGCTAGAAAGCAATTACTCGAAACGTAGTTTCTGGCTCGATTTGCAGATACGAATCTGTTCGCATGTTCTGCAAGACGGATGCTTTTCCGAACCGGAAGAGAAGACACGCGACGCTTTCTGCGATTGGCACGTGACTGCCTAGGCAGCCTTGCGGGTCGACCAGGATGCGTTCCGCGTCGGCATCTTCATTATCATGCCTTCGTTTTCACACTCATCGAGATAGCTCGAATCGATTGACGTTTGCAATTTTGTTGAGAGCATGGCGGCTGCGAGTCCGCCGAGTGCTTCGGCAAGCTGATGCGGGTGCAGCAGATTGGCAGCGAGCGAGATCGCGGCGTTGACGACGCTTGCATTGCCGAAGTGATTGGAGACAGCTCCGAGTCGCATGCCGCGGGCGAACGTGCTGTTGTTCCACGGCAGCGATTCGCTGCTGCACAGGACGGTCGACTCCTGTGCGACTTCACACTTCCAGCCCGCCTGGCGAGTGAGACGCTGGAAGACGTCGCTGACTTGGTCGACACTGGAACCGTGAAAGCATTTATTCAAGCGACGCAACAGATCACGCCGCCAAAAAGAGGCCTGCAAATAGCAACCAGTTCGGCCCCGTTGTTGGAGGTCGGTCCTGGGGTGGCCGGCCCGTCCGCCGAAATCGCTCCATCCCCCTGCGAGAATTTTTTGCGTCGACGAATTGCGGATCACAGGTGCGACGGCCCCGCAGTCGAAATGCTCAAAACATTCGGAGGCCTCATCCGTCCAGCCGGAGGTTGCTTCCAGGCCATCTGCGAGGACATGGACCAGTCGACCGCGCGCCGCGTCTGACCCGGCCACAAGCAGGTCGGTAAATCCGGCACGCTCGGTTGTCACAAAGCGGACTTCGTCGCCCAGTGCGTAAGGATCGTTATAACTACCGTCGTGGGCGACCAGTACTTCGCTGTGCTGTGGGCGGTGTTGCAAAACACTGATGAGAGTGCGTTCAAACGCGACCGTGTCGGCGGTCAAAGGGACCAAAATCGACAGCTGTGGGATCGTCGGAAACTTGGGCACCGTTGCCATTCCTGTTCGAGGCAAACAATTGCGAGCGAAGTAATTCACTCGGAACTCACGTCTCCTCATGGGACGCATAACCGTTATGAGTAGTTCTTCGGAGTCGTTAACGCAACGATTTAACTCTTCGGAGATTCCCCCTTGGAAACCAAGGAAGTTTAGGGAGCCCCCTACGAATCGGTTCACTAATCCGCACAATTTCACATTCGGGCTGCCTGTTTCCTCCTAATGCTGTCATTTCAATGCATTGTCGCCATCTTTCCTCCACTGGTTTTTCCGTTTCCGAGATTGGGTTTGGAGGCTGGGCAATTGGCGGCGGCTGGGGGGATCAGCACGATCCCGAATCGATCGCTGCGCTGCATGCTGCGATCGACAAGGGGATCAACTTTATCGACACCGCACAGGGGTATGGTGATGGGCACAGCGAGACGCTGATTGGGAAAGTCCTCCAAGAACGCTCGGAGAAGGTGCACGTTGCGACCAAGACTCCTCCGGCCGATGGGCCCTGGCCACCCAGTCCTTATTGTCGCTGGCAAGATCGTTATTCGGCGGCTTACCTCCGCGACAATGTGGAGCAGCGTTTGCGGTGCTTAGGGACCGAGCGGATCGATGTCTTGCAATTGCACACATGGACGAGTGCTTGGAACGATGATCCACAACCGTTGTTGGTGCTGCGTCAACTCAAGGATGAGGGCAAGATCGGATTGATCGGGGTCAGCACTCCGGAGCAGGATCAGTCGTGCGTTGTGCAACTGATGCGTGATGGGTTGGTCGATGTTGTTCAGGTCATTTTCAACCTGTTCGATCAAGAGGTGGCGGCTCAGGTGCTGCCGGTGGCGGCCGAAACTGGTACTGGTGTGATCGTTCGGGTGGGCTTAGACGAAGGAGCGTTGACTGGGAAGTACGGTCCGGCGCATGAATTCGATTCATCCGATTTCAGGCATCGCTACTTCGCGGGTGATCGGATGCGTCGGACAGCCGAGCGAGTAGAAGAAATTCGTGCCGACATGGAAGAGTTTGGGCTGGCAGATCGATACAGCTTGGCCGATCTCGCCCTCAAGTTTGTACTGTCACGCCCCGAGGTGAGCACGGTGATCGTTGGTATGAGGAACGTCCAGCAAGTCGAAATGAATGCCCACACAAGTCAACTCAAGGATCTTCCGGACGATCTGCTGGAGAGATTGCAACGGCATCGTTGGCTGAGGGGCGTGTGGTATGGCGGCAAATAAAAACCTGGGACGTGTAAAAACCTTGAAAAGGGATTCCTAGAGGGTTATCCGGACCAAGTCGTCGGTCGAGTTCCGGCGAGTTCAGCAACACAGATTCACGTTTCAAACGACAACCGATTGGCTTTGATGATGAACGAAGTTTTGGAGACTGCGGCAATGGCGGCCCGAGCTGGCGGCGATGTGCTGATGCGATATTTTCGCGATGGCGTTCAGATGCGCAACAAGTCAGAGCAAGGTGGCAAAACTTACGATTTGGTTAGTGATGCCGATGTCGAAAGTGAACGGATCATTGGCGAATATTTAGCGGAGCAGTTTCCTAAACACGAACTGCTTGGCGAAGAGAACTTGGTGGGGCGGGTCGACGCAGAACATGTATGGGTGATCGATCCGTTGGATGGAACCAACAATTTCGCTCACCAGATTCCGCACTTTGCTGTTTCCATCGGATACTACCGGTCGGGGGTCGCCGAGGTTGCCGCGATTTACAATCCCGCTCGCGACGAAATGTATACAGCCGTTCGAGGCGGTGGCGCGTTTTGGAACGGACAGCCAGTTCAGGTTTGCGAATCGAGTTCGTTAGCCCAGACGTTGATTGGCTGCGGATTTTACTACGATCGTGGAGCGATGATGAAAGATACGCTGGCGACGTTAGAAGAATTTTTTAGCCATGACATTCATGGGATTCGACGATTTGGAACAGCATCGCTTGACCTCTGTCAGGTTGGCTGCGGTTACTTTGGCGGATTCTTCGAGTACAAGCTTTCACCTTGGGATTTCGCGGCCGGCCGACTTTTCGTGGAGGAAGCGGGAGGGAAAATCTCCGATGCCCGTGGCGAACCTCTCCAGCTGGAAGTTGGTAGTGTCGTCGCCAGCAACGGCCTCCTGCACGACGAAATGATTGAGATCACCTCCAAGCGTGCGCCAACACGTTAAATCCAGTTTGCTTCGCCATCCGTTTGACCAGTTTGCTTCCTCTGCCAATGGATACGCCAAAACGTTCCACACGGAAGTTCTCGAATCGATCTCGTCTCGTTCGATTCGATCTGACCTTCGGAAACGGATGAACAAAAACGCGGCTATGATGATTCGCTTTAGGTCTGGGCGTTTTGCCTCACGCTACAACATTCCGTCTCAAGGACGCCTGGGCGTGTACAAGCAGCAGTCGGTCGGGCAGACGTCATGCCAGGGCCCCAACTGTCCGACTGCTGATTTGGTATCGCGCCGCCCCATGCGTTCCTCGACGAGTTCGCGGATCATGCCGACAAATGAGGTGGATGTGCCGGCGGTTGCGGCACGGGCGAATGCGATGCCTCGCTCCTGGCAGGCTTGTGCCGCTTCTTCATCGAGGTCGAACATTACTTCCATGTGATCGCTGATAAACCCGATTGGGCAAACGACGACCGCAGACAGACCTTCTTCCTCGTGCATCTTGGCGATCGTGTCACAGATGTCTGGCTCCAGCCATGGTTGCTGCGGTGGGCCGCTACGACTCTGGTAGACTAGTTGCCATTGCTTCACTCCACACGCTTCTGCCACCAGTCGGCAAGATTCATTCAATTGCTTGACGTAGTCGCAGTTCTCTGACATTGACAGCGGGATGCTGTGGGCAGTGAACAGTACCGTCACGTCAGAATTCTGCTCGCTTACCGAGGCTCGTTCGTCCGGCAGCTGGTTGTCCGTGGGCTGGTCATTCCCGCTTGGTTTGGTCAGTGAGTGAATCGCATGGCGGACGGCAGCCGAAACTGAGTCGATGAAGCCGGGATGGTTGAATCCCATCCGGACCTTCTCGACGATCGGTGCCCCTTCTCCAACTTCGGCCTGAGCCTTGGCGATGTCCTCGCGGTATTGGCGGCACCCACTGTAGCAACTGAACATGCTGGTGAAGAACGCGAGTGTGCGTTGGCGTCCGTCGTCGCGCATCTGTCGCAATGTATCGGGCAACATCGGGTTCCAATTTCGATTGCCCCAATAAAGTGGCAGATCGATTCCTGCGCTTTTGAATTCCTGTTCGATCACCGTCAGCAATTCGCGATTTTGCTCGTTGATGGGACTGACACCGCCGAATTGTTTGTAATGCTCGGCAACTTCCAGCATGCGTTCGCGCGGAACGCGTTTGCCACGCAACACATTTTCCAAAAAAGGCATGACGTCGTCGGGGCCTTCAGGGCCGCCGAAAGAGACCAGCAAGAACGAATCATAGGGGGGAAGTTCATCAGACATTGGAGCGGGTGCCTCGCCGGGACTTGATCGGAAAACGTACGATAGTATCTATCGCATTCAAGTCCGAGAGGGTCAACGTGAACCAAGCCTCGATTCCGCCGCCAATTCAGTCGTTGCTCGCCGAACGTGGCGTGGTTCAGATCGATTGCGTGCCGCCCGGATTTAGTGGGGCTGCGGTGTATCGCTGCCGCTGCGCAGATGAGTCGGTTTGGGCCCTCAAGCAATGGCCTCGCGATACGGCTGCGGAGAGGGTCGACCAAGTTCATCGGATCATCTGCCACGCCAACCGGTCAGGCTGTGAGTTCGTGCCCTGTCCGGCTCCCTGGTCCCCCTCTCTGCCCGATCAACGCTTCCAGTTGACGGCTGATCAGGTAGCTACGGAGAGGTTGTTGGGGACTCGCCGTACCGTGGCTGAGCGGCATTGGGAACGGCTGCCGTGGTTGCCTGGAGGCCCTTTGGCGAGTGATGCGTCGCTGAGGCAGATCCAAGCGGGTGCAGCAGCAATCTCGAGATTTCATCACGCCGCGGCCAATCTGGGGGCCCAGGCTCACGTCGCTCCCGCCGTCGTCGCCCGTTTGAAACGTTTGGAAGAACTCCAGCAGGTCATCCCGAGGCTTGTGCCTGAGGTTGTTCCCGATGGCGGGCCACTTCCTCGCTCGCTGCTGCAAGCGGGTTGCCAGTTGGTGAATCGAGAATGGCCGCAGGTACGCAAGCGGCTCTCCGAAACGCTGGGTCGCCATGCTCAGCAATCGACCTGGACACAGTATGTGCTGCGGGACGTCCACCGTGAGCACCTTTACTTTCAGAAGAATCAGGTCAGCGGCTTGATTGATTTTGACGCGATTCGGATCGATACACCACTGACAGATTTGGCTCGCTGGGGCACCGAGTTTGTGATCGAGAGTCAAAGTCCCAATGCTGTCTGGGAATCGGTGATGGCGGGTTGGCGTGAGGGTTGGTCATCTGAAGGTAGGGTGGTAATCAGAGATGATTTCAGGCTGATGCAGGACCTGTACCGAGCCTCGATTTGGATTAGTTTGGCCAATTGGCTCGACTGGATTTTGATTCAGCACCGCCGTTTCTCCGCGGAACCCGAGAAAATCGCTGCCCGCGTGCGACTACTCGTCCGAGGGGCGGAAAAAGAGATCAGCTAATCGAAGAATCGTTGTTTCTTTGCCGCCAAGCATGCAGGGAGGAAACAGGGGGTTTTTCCCTGGCAGCGTGCGGTTAGGGGACCGAGAGAAGGGAACAACCGGTGAATTTGGTCTAGAAACGTCTGTAGGCGTTGATTTCTCGTATTTAGTTGATTTCTGGTAGTTAGAGGTGGCTGGGATCTCGCCGGGATGAGATGAGGCTAAAACGCTGTGAAAGGTCGTGAGTCGATCCGCGAGGTCCGTTTTCCGTGGTACTGGAGCATGCTTTTGAGCGGTCAAATCAGATGGGGCAAAGTTGACGTCTGATTCTCCCGACAACTAGAATTCGACAAGCACACATGAAAACGCTGATTGGTATAAACCACATGGTAAAGAATGCCGTCCTGAGACCGCTTTCCCTCGCAATCTGGCTGATTTTGGTCAGCCTAATGGGGACAGCGTCCAGTCAAACATTGCTAGCTCAAGATAGTTTTGGCGATGCCGATCTGTTTCCCAACTTTTCCTTGGGGGGATTCGGCGAGAATGATGCGCAGGAACCGGTCGAGTGGTCCGCGCAGTATTTCGCCGACAGCGATGGGAAGGCTCGCCTAGAGATCGAAGCGAACCTGGCGGAAACGTGGCATCTCTATTCCACGACCCAACCGCCGGGTGGTCCGACACGGACCGAATTTAAATTGCTCGGTCCCGATGCCGCCAAGATCACTGGTGCCTTCAAGCCAGATCAATCACCTTCCAAGAGCGTGTCCTCGCTGTACAACGGCCTGACGGTCGAAGAGCACGAGGGCACTGTCGTTTGGTCGGTCGATTTGCAGTTGGCCTCTGGATTCAAAGGGCCGATTCAGGTGCAAGCCAGAGGATTGGTCTGTAAGTCGGGCGGGTCCAATCGTTGTATGCCGGTTCAGGAAACGTTAACCGCCAAACTGGCTGGAACCTTAGACGGAACTTCGGCGGCCCAGCCAGCTTCGGCGTCCCAGCCAGCGTTGGTATCCCAGCCGGGCAAGTCGGATGCAGTTGCCGATGCGGAAGTTTCCGAGCCATTCCGCGATGGCAAGTATGTCGTTGAATGGCGAGCGGTGGTGACTCCCAAGCAGTTAGGGCCAGGTGACAAAGGGGTCCTTCGCTTCACGGCCAAGCCCGATTCGACCTATCACGTTTACAAAGCGGTCACCGACGATTCAGAATCGTCAACCAACTTTGTCTTGACGGACAAAGCAGGTCTGTTGGTAGGGGCCCCGGTCGCCAATCAGCAGCCGGTAACTAAGACGCTTTTGCCGTCACTGCCGCCAATTAGCTACTACAAGGGGGCGGTGACATGGGAATTGCCATTTCAGGTGCCGGCCGATGCGTCTGATGGAGTCAAAACGTTGACCGGGTTGATCGCTTACCAAGCTTGTACCGATTCGAGTTGTCAGCGACCACAAGGTTTGAAATTCAGCGTTCAATTGCAGATTGGTCAACCAACCCAAGCTCAGCCCGCAGGGATCAAGTTGGTCACCGCAAAATCGGCGGACGTGCTCGACGCCGCGGCCGAGACAGACTGGGTAGACGAGGTGACGGTTGATGAGGTGGCCTCGCAATTGCCATCGGCACCCGCGCCCCCACTCCCGCTCAATTCGCAGGGGGCGAGCGATACAGATTTGGCAACGGATACAGAATTGATCCCCGATTCAGAGTTGGCTGCGGGTACAGCGATCGCGACCGATGCTGACGCGTCGGCGAGCACAGAGATTCCGTTTTGGCTAACGCTCTGTTTCGCGTTCTTGGGTGGGTTGATCTTGAACGTGATGCCATGTGTGTTGCCGGTCGTTGGTTTGAAAATCCTTGGTTTCGTGAACCAAGCAGGCGAAGATCGCCGTCGAATCATGGTGCTGAATCTTGTTTACATGCTTGGCATCATGTCGGTGTTCTTCGTTTTGGGCAGTGTGGCAGGGGTTAGTAAATTTGGCTGGGGCCAGCAGTTCACTCTGTTCCCCTTCCGATTGGGAATGACCCTGGCGTTGTTCGCCTTGGCGCTCAGCTACCTGGATGTTTGGGAGATTCCCGTGCCGGGAATGGCGGCCGGTAAAACGTCCCAGGACCTGCAGTCCCGCGAGGGTGTGATGGGGGCGTTTTCCAAAGGGGTTTTCGCGACGATCTTAGCGACGCCGTGCAGCGGCCCATTGCTGGGATACATTCTCGGTTTGACCCTACAGTTCTCGCCAGCGACCACGGTGTTGGTTTTCTTAACCGTTGGTTTTGGAATGGCGTTTCCCTACCTGGTAATCGGAGCGCGGCCAAGTTTGGTGTCTTGGTTGCCGAAACCGGGACCCTGGATGGATACCTTGAAGCAGTTGATGGCGTTCCTGTTTCTCGGAACGGTTGCTTGGTTTTTCGCTCAATTCGACGATAGCCAGAAACTATCGGTCTTTATTTCGTTGGGTGCCGTTTGGTTCGGTTGTTGGATTATTGGACAGGTACCGAACTGGGCAGAGTTACAGAAGCGATTACTTGCTTGGGCTGGTGGAATCACCGTTGCGACCTTGATCAGTATGTGGGCATTCAGCGAGAGCGGTTTGCAAGAGAGTCCTGAGTTGAAGTGGGTCGATTACAGCGAAACTCGCTTGCAGGAACTGCAAGGGGAAGGACGCACCGTCATGTTGGATTTCGGGGCGAAGTGGTGCGGTACGTGCATCTACAATTACGAGACCGCAATCGATACGGATGAAACGCGTATGCTGGTCGAAGAACTCGATGCCATCGCCATGTACGCCGACTGGACCGACTACAGCGAAGAGATCAAGCAAAAGCTGGAAGAATTGCAGAGTCGATCGATCCCATTGTTGGCGATTTATCCGGGTAACCGGCCCGGCGAGCCGATTATCCTGCGGGATATCGTGACGCAACAGAATGTGAGCGACGCACTGCGGGAGGCGGGAGCCAGTGTGAATGCATCGCAATCGAAGAGTGGCTCTTCGATTGCATCGACGATCCCCTGATCGATCGGTTGTACCTTATCGATCGGTTGTACCTGATCGATCGGTTGCACCTGACAATCGGTTGTACCTGACAGATCGGTTGCACCTGACCGTTTGGGTACCGATTGGCAGATTTCCGCTTGATCCGTTTCGCTTTGTTGACCTCTGATTTCTGACGCTCGGTAGTGACCCCATGACGCTGGTCGATGTCGAAGACACGATCGTGGCAATCGCGACCCCCGGATCACCCGCTCCACGCGGGGCCGTGCGGTTGTCGGGACTGCATTTGTCGTCCGTGCTCCAGCGTCTATTGCCAGAGCACCAGTTCGAAGGTCGCTCGCCACGCCGAATGGATGTTCGGTTCGACTTGGGAACGGTTCTGGGCGACGTTCCCGTTTCACTGATGTGGTGGCCTACGCATCGGAGTTACACCGCTCAGCCATCTGCGGAGTTACACACTTATGGTTCGCTGCCGATTCTGACCGCGATCGTGCGGCGAGCAATCGACGCGGGTGCGAGAGCGGCTCGCCCGGGTGAGTTTACAATGCGGGCGTTCTTGGCGGGCCGACTTGATTTGACCCAGGCCGAGGCGGTCTTGGGCGTTATTGAAGCGGAAGGTCGGGGATCGCTCGATCACGCGCTCGAGCAGTTGTCCGGAAATTTGTCCAAGCCTCTTGAACAAGTCCGGTCAACGGTGCTCAACCTCTTGGCGGACGTCGAGGCCGGACTTGATTTCGTCGACGAAGACATCGAGTTCATCGGTCAAGAGGCACTTCGATCCAGGCTCGATGAAATCTTGGTCCTCCTTCGCCAAACCACAGAAACCATGCGGCATCGCGGTGGCGGAGCTGATCGACCGATGGTCGCGCTGCGGGGGTTACCCAATGCTGGGAAAAGTTGTCTGTTCAATCGTCTGTCAAACCAAGACGCGGCAATCGTGTCCAACGTCGCCGGTACGACTCGTGATGCCGTGACTTGCGAAGCCAACCTTGATGGGAAACAGGTCACGCTGTCAGATACCGCCGGCTTGGAATCGATCGACACCGAAATCTCCGAACGAGCACAGGTGCAAGGACGCCGCGCATCCCAATTAGCTCGGGTTCGCTTATGGTGTGTTGACGCGAGTCGCACCGATTTTGAACGAGCGGCTGAGCAGATGCGCGAGATCGCATCGAGTCAAGCAGGGTTAGCCGTGGCGGACTTGTTTCTCGCTACGAAAATCGACCAAAGTGACCAACCGATTTCCACACCCTGGATCGGGTGCAGCGCCGTGACCGGCGAAGGCATCGAGCTTGTTGTGAAGGAGATTTGCGAGACGCTCGATCAAACTGATCAGCAGGAAATTGGCTCGGTTGTCGGAACCGCCGCACGGTGCGGACACTCACTGCAACTGGCATCCGAAGCAGCCGAAGCAGCCGTTCGATTGATCGAGTTAAATGAGGGGCAAGAATTCGTTGCCACTGAGTTGCGGGCGATCGCCCAGCACCTTGGGGAAGTCACCGGAGCTGTTTATACCGACGATATTCTCGATCGGGTCTTCAGCAGATTCTGCATCGGTAAATAAGGTTGGCCGCAACGTTGGCAATGCTGAGCGTTGGCGGCCGGTCGAGTTCAATCGGTTCGAGCAATACGGCGAATTTTTTTAGAGCGGATTTCCGTACGTCAAACGAGCTCGCATTCGAGCACGAAGCAGGTTTCGGCATTGCCATCCACCGAGACTTAACCAACCGATTGCCGCGACGCTGAGAGTCCATGTCAGCCACCACGGTTGATAGACGAACCGCACCTGCCACGTTCCCGCTGGTAACATCACTCCCTGCATCAGGCCATCGACGCGATAGACTTCCGTTGCCTGCCAGATCGCGGAGTTGGGTTCGCGGAATTCTGCTCGCCAGTGACCATCCTGGTACGTTGTTCTTGTCAGCAATGCTGGCATTGCAAGATCGACCAACGCCGAATCGAACTCAGCCGACCGGTTCGGGGAATCTCGTCTGATTGTTGCTGGTTCGGTCGATGCTGTGCCTGCAACGCCGCTGATCTTCGCATCATTGACGGACACTGCGTCATTTGCGGGCGCTGCAG